>CANHIR010000022.1 GCA_947461015.1 Bacteroidota bacterium
TCTTCTATCACGCCAATATCTCCCGTGTGTAACCATCCGTCAATAATGGTTTCGGCTGTTAATTCCGGTAATTTATAATAACCTTTCATTACACTAGGTCCTGCTACACAAATTTCGCCATCTGCTTCCAGTTTTAATTGAACACCATCAATTGGTAAACCAACGGTTCCAAATTTAGTATCCCCTGGTGTTCTAAAATTGATACTGATGATAGGACTATTCTCTGTTGGACCATATCCTTCATAAACAGGTATTTGTGCTGCATTAAAAATGCGCAACAATTTTACTTGGCAAGCAGCTCCTCCGGTTACAATAAACTTTACATTACCACCTAGACCTTCTCTCCACTTACTAAAAATTAATTTATTTGCAAGCTTTAATTGTAATTGATACCAAAAAGAGCCTGGAATTAAATTGTCGTATTTTTCACCTAAGGCAACGGCCCAGAAAAATAATTTTCTTTTAATGCCTGTTAGCTCCTCGCCCTTCATCATTATTTTTTCAAATACCTTTTCTAGTAATCTTGGTACGGTAGAGAATCCGTCTGGCGAAACTTCTTTTAAATTGTCACCAATGGTCTCCAATGATTCAGCATAATAAATACTCATACCACTATACATATAAATATAGGATGCCACTTTTTCGAAGATATGATTCAGCGGTAAAAAGCTTAATACTTTTTGGGTGGGCGCATCTGGAAAAGGAAAACTTTTTTTACCAGATTGTAAATTAAAATAAACACTGTGGTGCGTTAACATAACCCCTTTTGGCGTTCCCGTTGTACCAGAAGTATAAATAAAAGTAGCTACCTGCTCTACGGGGATTGTTTTTTTAATAACATCTACTTGTTCCAATAAATCGGCATCCTTTAAACATAATTCCGTCCAATGCTTTGCACCTTCAATTGGATCGAAAGTATATACTTCTTTTAAACAAGGCACATTGTCTTTAATAGACATTACCTTATTATACAGTTCTTGATTGCTCGCAAACATATATTTTACAGAAGCATCATTTAAAATAAAAGTTAATTCCAATGGATTGGTGGTTGGATAAACGGGCACCCATATCACACCAATTTGTTGTGTCGCCATATCCGCCATTAACCATTCTGGTCGATTACTACTTATGATGGCAATTTTATCCGAACCCTCGGGTGTAAAATCATTTCCTGATAAACCCAAACTCAGTAATCCTGCACTTAAGGAGTTTACGGTTGCTGCAACTTCGGCAGTGGAATAGGTTCTCCATCCACCATTTTCTTTTCCAGCCAACATCACTTCCTGTGGAAAATTTTGCAATTGATGTTCAATACAATCAAAGAGTCTTTTTGGTTCCATAAAGCAAACAAATTGTTTAACAAAGTACTCAAAAAGCTGCAGAAAAAAAAGAAATCCGGAGCAAGAAAACATAAAAAAACCCAACATCCATGTTGGGTTTCAAAATCATTAAGAATTATTTATGCTGTTTATTAATAAATTAAATGCGTTAACAATCCATCTCTTAATTTAGGCTCAAACCAAGTACTTTTTGGAGGCATTACTTCACCTGCATCGGCGATATTGAACAACTGGTCAATAGTAACGGGATATAAACTAATAGCCAATTGCATTTCACCACTGTCTACTCTTTTTTCCAATTCACTCAAGCCCCTAATACCACCAACAAAATCAATTCTTTTATCGGTACGTTGATCCACAATACCCAATAATTTTGATAAAATATTATTGGATAATATGGTTACATCCAATACTCCAATTGGATCGTTATCGTTATAAGTTCCAGGCTTCGCTGTTATACGATACCATTTGCCTGCTAAATACATTCCAAAACTGTGTAATGATGTTGGCTTAAATGCACCTTCATGTTCAACAACTTCAAATTCAGTACCCAAGGCAGCCAAAAACGCAGCTTCGCTATGACCATTCAAATCCTTTACCACACGGTTGTAATCCATGATATGTAATTGATTGGATGGGAATAAAGTAGTTAAGAAATAATCGGCAGCTGGCGTAGCTCGCTCACCCAATGCCAATTTTACTTTTGCAGCAGATGCAGCTCGGTGGTGACCATCGGCAATATAGGTACAAGGTACTTCGGTCGCAAAAAGATGGGTGATTTGGTCGATGGTATCCGTATCGGTTACGGCCCAAACAGAATGCTGAATGCCATCCTCTGTGATAAAATCGTACACAGGGGTTTTAGCCGTTTTCCATTTCTCAATTAAGGCATCAATAGAAGCTTGATTGCGGTATGCTAAAAACACATTGCCCGTTTGTGCCCCCGAGGTTTTAATATGATTAATTCTATCCTGTTCCTTTTCAGGTCTCGTAAACTCATGCTTTTTGATAATACCATTATTATAATCATCAATGCTACTTACACAAACCAATCCCGTTTGTGCACGACCATCCATTATTAATTGATAGATATAATAACAAGGTTTTGATTCCTTAAATAAAACATCTCTTTGTACAAATGCATTTAAATTTTCTAAAGCTAAATCGTAAACTTGTTGACTATGAATATCGGTAGATTCTGGTAAATCAATTTCACTTTTTGTGATATGTAAAAAAGAATATGCATTGCCAACTGCTTCCAGTTTTGCTTCTGCACTATTTAAAACATCATATGGTTTACTTGCTACCTGCTTCGCTAATTGAGGCTGAGGACGAAGCGCTTCAAAGGGTCTAATATTTGCCATGGGCGCAAATATCGTTCTTTTTTTTGAGTAAAAGATTTTTTGTTGAAGCTGATTCGTTAAACAAAATTTAAGAAAAATGGTGCATTAAATCACAAAATGCTTGTACACTGCTCATAGGCAATGCATTATACATGCTAACCCGAATACCACCAACGGATCGGTATCCTTTCACGCCAATCATGCCTTCTTTTTTACACATTGCTAAAAATGCTTCTTCTTTATTTGGATCGGTTAAAAAGAAAACTGCGTTCATAATACTACGATCTGCTTTTTCAATAGGACAATAAAATGCAGGATGTTCATCAATGGTTTTATACAACAAAGCCGCCTTGGCTTCATTTCTTTTTTCCATCTCGGTTAAGCCTCCTTCTTTTTCAATCCATCTTAATGTTAACAAGCTAACATAAATTGAAAAAACAGGAGGTGTATTTAATAAACTTCCTGCTTCGATATGTTTTTGATAATCTAAGATGGCAGGAATTTTTCGATTTACGCTTCCCAATAAAGATTTTTTTATCACCACCATCGTTACGCCCGCAGCACCCATATTTTTTTGCGCACCTGCATATATTAAATCAAAATTTTTGAAATTGGTTGGCCTGCAAAATATATCGGAACTCATATCCCCAATTAATGGCACATTCACCTGTGGGTATTGATGCCACTGGGTTCCCTCCACCGTATTATTAGTGGTAATATGCAAATAAGTAGTATTTTCTGGGAGCTGTAAGTCCTTTTTTAAATAAGTATGTTTTTTATCGGAACTATCTGCCACCACCGTTACAGGACCAAATAATTTTGCCGCTGCAACCGCCTTATTTCCCCAAACGCCATTGTCACAAATTGCAGCCATCCCGTTTTCGTCTAACAAATTCATAGGTACTTGCATAAACTGCATAGTAGCGCCTCCTTGTAAAAACAATACTTCATAATCATCTCCAATGTCCATTAATTTTTTTACGATACGCTTTGCCTCCTCCACTACTTCTACAAAATGAGTAGTACGGTGTCCTATTTCTAAAATGGATAATCCAGTATTATTGAAATTATGAATTGCTGCTGCTGCCTGTTCTAAAACTTCTTTAGGTAATATAGCTGGGCCTGAATTAAAATTGTGCAAATGCATTTGTAAAATATCTTTTTTTAATTATTTGGATCATCATCCACATCGGTCACACCGCCTGAAATAGCATACTTCATGGCTTCTGAGGCACTCACTCCATAAGGCAATTTTTTAATTCTATTAGTAGGTACCATATAGGTAATACCAGAAATCGCATATGAATGTGGTACATAAACTGTTAGATGATCTTGCAATCCAAAATGTTCTGTAGATTCCTGCGTAATAAATCCAACGCGCCAAACATCAAGTGCATCTACATTGACCAAAACAGGTTGATCAAATTTTTTCTTACTACCTGCAAATGCTTGTAAAAAATCTTTGATGGATGAATAAATGATTTTGATACCAGGTGTTTTTTCTAAAACCTTATCAAAAATGGAAATGATTTTCTCAATAAAAAATAAGGATGACAACCAACCTACTATTAATACCAATCCAATTGCAACCACAAAACCCAATCCCGTTACTTTGGGAATGCTCCCGTTAACAACAGCGAATTTTACTGGGAAAAGTAAATTTAAAATGTTGGGTAAAAAATTGTCTACCCAATTAAATACACTAACAATTACCCATACTGTTATGCCTATTGGGGCCAGTAAAACCACACCCTGGAAAAAAAGATGTGCTAGTCCATTAAATATCTTCCTAAGTCTAACTTTTCGCCTTGATGGTAGCATAATTGGGTGCTTTTAGCACCAAATTTCACCCTTTTTTGCCATTCAACATAAATAATAAAATAAATTGAGGGGAAACTTTGAAAACGAAAATAGTTTCCGTAGTTTTGCGGCTCAAATTGAAGTATGGAAAACCGTATATTATTCAAAGCTAGGGACTTAATGACACGTAATGGGGTTAAACACATTACCATGGACGATATTGCCTCCCAATTAGGCATTAGCAAAAAGACCATTTATCAATTTTATAAGGACAAAGATGCTTTGGTGATGGCCGTGGTAAATTTTGAATTGGAAGAGCAGGCCTTAAAATGTCAGCGGACTCAGGATATGGCCGACAATGCAGTACATGAAATGTTCATGATTTTGGAAGACATCCAACAAATGTTTAAAAACATGAACCCAATGACCATGAACGAACTGGCAAAATATTATCCAGAAGCATTCCTTCGTATACAAAATCACAAGGATGAATTTATGCATAAGATTATAAAAACGAATCTTATCAAAGGAATTGAACAGGGTGTATATCGCAAAGAAATTGATCCAGAAATTTTATCTATCTATCGTTTAGAAACAAGCTTTGTTCCTTTCAATGCACAGCTTTATCCTTATAGCAAATTTGACATCGCAAAAGTAACCTTGCAAATTATTGAAAATTTTATATACGGAGTAATGTCTATTAAAGGAATTGAATTCATGGAAAAATATAAACACGAAACGGTTGCTAATGCACCTGTTGATTTACAAAATAATTAAAGTATTAAAATAAACATAAAATAAACAAGCAATAAATAGTATGAAAAAACTAAGTTTCCTCATCGCGGTTTTTGCAATCACTGCCTTAGCTAAAGCGCAGGATGCAAATAAAATTACGCATGCATTTTCACTTGACCAGTGTGTGGAGTATGCACAAAAAAATAATGTACAAGTTAAAAATGCATTATTGGCAATTGATGTGCAAGCACAAACCAATAGAGAAATAGCAGGTACTGCATTACCAACCATTAATACAAATGTGAGTGGTACCGACTATCTAAAAATTCCAACCTCTTTATTGCCAGGTCAAATTTTTGGTGGGGCCCCAGGAACTTTTATACCTGTTCAGTTTGGTACAAAATTTAATGCAAACTATGGCGCTAGCATCCAACAATTATTATTTGACGGTCAAGTATTTATTGCTTTGCAAGCAAGAGCCACTTCCATGGATTTGCAAAGAAAAAATGCTGCTTTAACACAGGAAGTTATTAAGGCTAATATTTATAAAATATATTATCAATTGTCTGCTAGCAAAACACAATTAAATATTTTAGATGCAAACATTAACCGTGTAAAAGCCCTAGCACATGACGCTGAAATTATGTACAAGAATGGTTTTGCAGAAAAATTAGATGTTGATAAAATAAGTGTTCAATTAAATAACCTTGAAACAGAAAAGTTAAAAGCAAACAATAGTGTTGCCATTGGCTATATGGGTTTAAAAATGTTAATGGGCATGCCAGTAAAAGATAGCTTGTCATTAACGGATGTGATTAATGAAGGTAGTTTAACAAATGATATTTTAACCGAATCCGACTTTCAATACAATGTGCGTAAAGATTTTCAATACTTAAGTACGGTGAAAAAAATGAATGAGTTTAACGTAAAAAGATATCAATTAAGCAACTTGCCAACGGTTTCCATGTCTGGCTCTTATTCTAAAAATGCACAAAGAAGTAAATTTGATTTTTTCCAAGGAGGCAATTGGTTCTCTACTTCCTTAGTTAGTTTGAATATTAACCTTCCTATATTCAACGGTTTTGCGACCGATGCACGTATTAAGCGAACAAAAATAGAATTGAAACAAACCGAAAACCAAATTGAGTCATTAAAAAATAGTATTGATAACGAAATCAATCAAGCTAAATTAAACTACATGTCTTCTGTAGCAACGGTTCAATTTCAAAAGAAGAATATGGAATTAGCAGAGAAAGTGTATCAACAAACAAAAAAGAAGTTTGAAGCGGGTACAGGATCTAATACCGAAATATCTGCTGCACAAACTGATTTAGTAAGTGCACAAAACAATTTTATGAATGCACTTTATGCAGCATTAATTGCTAAAGTAGATTTATTAAAAGCAACTGGAAAATTATAAGAAAAAATATAACAAATAAATACACGAAAATGAAACATAGTTTAAAATTATTTACAATTAGTATCATGTTAATTACAGTTGCTTGTGGCGGCGGTGATAATAGCATTGAGGCAAAAAAAGCAAATTTAGAAAAGTTAAAAAAGCAAGTTTTAGAGATAAATGGTAAAATTGCTAGTTTAGAAAAAGAACTGGCAACTAGTGGAGCCGCAGAACAAGCGAAAGCAGTTTTAGTGGTGGTTGCGCCAATTGTGAATCAGGACTTTAATCACTTTATTGAATTACAGGGTAAAGTAGAGTCTGAAAGTGTTTCTTATGTTACACCTCGCGCAGGTGGTGGCCAAGTAAAGGCTTTGTATGTTAAAAGAGGCGACCGTGTAAAAAAGGGACAACTCATTTTACAATTAGACAACAGTTTAATTAAGCAAAGTGCCGCAGCTGCTGCACAAAATATTGAAACCATTAAAGCGCAGGCTGCTTTAGCTAGATCGGTTTATGAAAAACAAAAAAATCTTTGGGAACAAAATATTGGTAGCGAAATACAATTAATGACGGCTAAAACAAATGCCGATGCATCTGCAAGTCAATTAAAAGCAGCGACTGAACAATTGGGCATGGTTAAAGATCAGCTTTCTTATACAAGTGTTTATAGCGATGTAGATGGCGTTGCTGAAGAAGTGAATGTTAAAGTAGGAGAATTGTTTGGCGGTCCAGGTCAAATTAAAATTGTCAATACCGAGAAATTAAAATTAACTAGTATGGTACCTGAAAACTATGCTGGTAAAATTAAGGTTGGAACAGAAGCTACTTTGATTTTCCCGGACATCAATAAAACAATTGATGCCAAATTAGGTGTGGTGGGAACTGTGATTGATCCACTGAGCAGAAGTTTTTATGTTGAATCTAAATTACCTATAGATAAGGACTTTCGTCCAAATCAATTGGTTCAAGTTAAAATCAAGGACTATACTAAGGCAAACGCAATCATTATTCCAATTAACCTAATTCAAAACGATGAAAAAGGGAAATTCATTTATGTGGCTGCAAAAGAAGGCGGTAAAC
This sequence comes from Bacteroidota bacterium, assembly GCA_947461015.1. Taxonomy (GTDB): domain Bacteria; phylum Bacteroidota; class Bacteroidia; order Chitinophagales; family Chitinophagaceae; genus Sediminibacterium. Next base: position 7,698 of record CANHIR010000022.1, read on the forward strand.
TTATTGCACGTAAAAGAGCAGTGACCATTGGTGAATTTTATGGAAACAATATTGAAATTCTTTCCGGTCTAACAGCAGGAGAACAAATGATTACGGAGGGATTTCAGTCCTTGTTTGATGGTCAAAATATCATTACAAAATAGTAGGACAGTTTAATAATTTATAAAAGCACAATCGATCTATATGTCGACAATTCAAAAAATAAAAGAAAAATTTAAGGAGTTTGGTCCTACTTCTTGGAGTATCACTAATAAAACATCTATATACCTATTAATGTTGTTTATTAGTTTGGGTGGTATTTACCAATTTTTAACCTTGCCAAAAGAACAGTTCCCAGAAGTTGTAATTCCAACCATGTTTGTTCAAACTGTTTATGTAGGTAACTCTCCCAAGGATATTGAGAACTTAGTTACCCGTCCCCTTGAAAAACAAATTAAGAGTATTAGTGGTGTAAAAATTAACAAGTTTACTTCCTCCTCTCAACAAGACTTCTCGTTAATTACGGTAGAATTTAGCACAGACGTGAAAACAGATGTGGCTTTACAAAAAGTGAAAGATGCGGTGGATAAAGCAAAAGGTGAACTACCCAACGATCTAACACAGGAGCCACGCGTAATGGAACTAAACATAAGTGACCAACCTATTATGTTTGTAAACATCAGTGGTAATTATAGCACAGTGCAACTTAAAAAGTATGCCGACGATTTAAAAGAAAAATTAGAAGGCATTCCGCAAATTAACAGAATTGATTTAGCAGGTGCGCCTGAAAGAGAGTTTCAAATTAATGTGGACAATTATCGCATGCAAACAGCAGGTATCACTTTTGATGATATCAGCGCTGCCATTCAAAGGGAAAATTTAGACTTGTCTGGCGGTTTGTTGGAGGTTGGCAATATGCAAAGAAACCTTCAATTAAAAGGTCAATTAAAAAATGCCAATGACATTGCAAATATTATTGTTCGAAATACAAGTGGCGCTCCTATTTATTTAAAAGATGTTGCAAAAATCATTGACACCATCAAAAACACGGAAAGCTATGCACGTTTAAATGGAAAAAATGTATTAACCTTAAATATTATTAAGCGTAATGGCGAAAACCTTATTGCCACTTCCGATGCGGTTAAAAAAGCAGTAGAGGAAGCAAAGGCAACTGTTTTTCCAAAGGACTTGAATGTAGTGATATCGGGCGATCAAAGTATTCGAACTAGAAGTTCTTTTACCGAATTGGTTAACTCCATTGTTATTGGATTTATTTTGGTATTGATTGTATTGATGTTTTTTATGGGTGTGACCAATGCTTTCTTTGTGGCCTTATCTGTGCCTTTAAGCATGTTTGTTGCATTTGTATTTTTACCAGCCGGAGATTGGGTAGTAGGGTCTCATATTACCTTAAACTTTATGGTATTGTTTGCATTGCTATTTGGCTTGGGAATTATTGTGGATGATGCCATTGTAGTAATTGAAAATACGCATCGCATATTTGTACAAGGAAAAGGTAAATTAACCGCCACCACTTCTGCTAAAATGGCTGCCGGTGAAGTATTTATACCAGTATTAGCAGGAACCATCACTACACTTGCCCCATTTTTCCCATTGTTATTTTGGCCTGGGATCATTGGTAAATTCATGGTATACTTACCTGCTATGTTAATTTTCACCTTAGCAGCTTCATTGGTCGTTGCTTTTATCATGAACCCTGTATTTGCAGTAGACTTCATGAATCATGAAGATGATCATAAAGCCGCTGAATCTAAATTTTCTATTTTCAAAAAGAAAATTTTCTGGGTTCCACTTATCGCAGGGATATTACTTGACTTCGCAAAGTTTACATTCCTGGGAAACCTGTTGATCTTTTTAATGATTACCATGGTAGCCAATAAATTTTTTATAAATAAATTAATTGTAAAGTTCCAAACCTCCACTTTGCCAAGATTAATGAATTGGTATGAGCGTGCATTAAGAAGATCCTTAAGCGGATGGAGGCCCGTTAGATTATTGATAGGCACATTTGTATTACTCATTTTATCTTTTGTGATTTTAGGTATTAGTGTAAGCACAGGTCGAGTAGGTATTGAATTTTTCCCTAAAGGAGACCCTAACCAAGTGTTTGTATATTTAAAACTACCTGCTGGTTCTAATGTAAGATATACCGATTCTATTACTAAGGTATTAGAAGCAAAAGTGAATAAAGTATTGGGGAATGAAAATGGTCAAAATCCTTTAGTGGAAAGTATCATTAGTAACGTGGCTGTGGGCGCTGGTGACCCAATGAGAGGAGACAGAAGCAATAGAGCCGAACTAGGACGTATACAAGTAAACTTTGTTGAATTTGAAAAACGTCATGGTAAATCAACTGCTCCCTATTTAGAAAGTTTAAGAAATGAATTAAAAGGAATGCCAGGTGCTGAAATTTCTGTAGACCAAGAATCAAGTGGTCCACCAACAGAACCTCCTGTGAACATTGAAATACAAGGTGAAGATTTTGATAAGTTGATCAAAACTGCTGTAGGTTTAAAAAATTATTTAGACGCTGCACAAATTCCTGGCATCAACACTTTAAAAATGGATGTGGATTTACAAAATCCTGAATTAACTTTAACCATTGATAGAGAAAGAGCTTTAATTGAAGGCGTAAGCAGTGCACAGGTAGGCATGCAAATTAGAACTGCTTTATTTGGTAAAGAAGTTTCTAAAATTAAAGAGGGTAAAGATGAATATAAAATTCAATTAAGAAGCCAAGAGCTACAAAGAAACAATTTGGTTGATTTATTAAACATGCGCTTATCCTTCAGAGATATGGCTGCAGGTGGTATGGTTAAAAATATCCCTATTAGTAGTTTAGTAAAAGTAGAGCCAACCAATACTTTTGGTAGCATTAAAAGAAAGGATCAAAAAAGATTAATTCAATTAAGCTCCAATGTACTTGTGGACAAAGGATACAGTCCTACTTCGGTAAACGCTGTCATTGCCCAGTATATTTCCAACTTTAAAGGTATTGCAGAAGGTGTAACCGTAAAACAAACTGGGGAAAATGAACAACAATTAGAAACAGTTGCCTTCTTGGGAAAAGCATTGATTATTGCTTTAATGTTAATCTTATTCACCCTTGTATTGCAATTCAACTCTATTTCAAAATCGGTAATTATTTTAACGGAGATTTTATTTAGTATCATAGGTGTATTCTTGGGATTCTCTATTTTCGGAATGAAAATTTCAGGCGTAATGACTGGATTGGGTATAGTTGGATTGGCGGGTATTGTTGTTAAAAACGGTATCCTGGTAATTGAATTTGCAGACGAATTAAGGTCAAGAGGTATGAAAACAAAAGAAGCAGTAATTCAAGCAGGTAAAACCAGAATTATTCCAGTTATGTTAACTGCATTGGCTGCTATATTAGGTTTCATCCCTATTGCCATTGGTTTCAATATTAATTTTGTGACTTTATTTAGTGAATTGAATCCACATATCTTCTTTGGTGGAGACAACGTTGCATTCTGGAAGCCATTAAGTTGGACCTTAATATTTGGTTTGATATTTGCTTTCTTTATGACCTTGTTTATTGTACCAGGTATGTACTTGATAGCAGAACGTTTAAAGCGACCAATGCGCCGTCATTTTGGTGGTAAGTGGATTAGCATGTTGGGTATTCCTCCATTGACCATTATATTTATTCCTTTGGTGTTTGTTACTATGTACATTCATAGAAGAAATGTAAAGCGCCGCAGGGCAAAGCAAAATGCTAACGGGGATCTTACTGTGAATGGATCCTGGTATTAAATTTAAATGCTTACATAGTAAAAAGCCCCTCCAAAAGAGGGGCTTTTTTAATTAATCGTAGATGGTTCTAAATAATTTGTTACGCCTATTCCCAATAGAGGTGGAAAAAGAAAGTTCAAAAGTATTTTGTCTTAACCGGGCTTGTGTAATATCTGTATTGTATATGTCATAACTAAAACCCAAAATATTTTTATTCATTAAAAGTCTTAATGATGGAATGATAGCATCTCCTATTCTGTAATAACAGCCAACGTACATTCTTTTTTCCGCATCCTCATAAGTAGCAATAGGAAGCCCTATAGAACCACCTGTTAATATTTGGCTATTGTTGGTTCTGTTTATATAAGATGCATGTACACTAGCGGTAAATTGATTGTAAAGCTTAGTTTCATAATTAACATACACGCTTGACTTATAACTTAATCTTGTATTTAAGGTCGTTGTCAATAAATCGGGCATAGATTGAAAATTTAAACTACCGCCCGTTTCCAAAAAAGCATCTTCGGTGTGTCTAGTAAAAGCCAATCCAACATTCATAGAAAACCTAGATGCATTGTTTTTAAACATTTCTGCTGTAGCGCTCACTAAATTCGCACTGTAATCATACTGATCAGCAAATATCAATTTAGTTCTGTCCACAGTTGTATTGATATAAGAAGCACCTAATCCTAGCGCAATGTTATTTTTATAATCTTCGTCTACAAACATATGATATGCAACATTAAATGTAACATGATTAGAATTAATTGCTCCATTCATAATTTGATCCGATAGCACATTTATGCCAAGTCCTAAATAATTATCTCCTTCATATACCGACTTTCCTGAACGCCAATCCCAACCTGCAAATATGGTTTGATAGGATTTATTGTTGTCAATAAATTGAGTTCTTACATTGCCGTTTATTCTTTGGTCATAGACGCCTCCCCCTACAGAAGCTGTATTTAAAAACTGAGCTGAACTATAAGGTTGAGACAAATATGGATCCTGCGCAAGTGATTGCACAATGCTTAGTAAAAAAAATAAGATATATAAAAACGATACTCTCATTAATAATTTTATTTTATTAAAACGGTTTGTCCGCTCGCTTTAAATGTTTCGCCTAATATGGTTTTATATTCTGCAATCCAATAGTATGCATCCGATTCCTGCATCACTCCATTTTTTCTACCATCCCATCCCCACTTAAGATTATTGGTCTCAAATACCAAATATCCATATCTATTAAATATTTTAAAATAATTTAAAGCGGTCACTTCTGGTTTAGCAATAATTTTTAAATTATCATTTAATGCATCTGAATTTGGAGAAAAAGCAGTTGGGACAAAAAATAAGTCCGTTGCCAATATATTAATTTGATACTGCTCACTTTCTGCTGACAAACAATTATTGGCATCCATTACATGATAGGAAACATTAATAATACCACTACCAATCCCCTTAAAATTAAAATTTTGTTGTCCCGATCCTATCACTTTAGTGGGATCAGATAAATTCCAGTAATATGTATAAGGTGGTGTTCCAGCTATTGGGTTTGCTTTTAAAACCAATTGCTCATCAATTTTAATAAAATGTAATGGAGCCGTTATATTTCCTATGAGCGGTAAGGGGTTAACAATAATTGTGGCTGTATTGGTTGAACTTTTACACTGTGTGTTTTTGTTTACAACATAAATACTATATGTTCCAGCGACACCACTATTTAAAGTAGCTGCATTGCTTGGCGTCATTGCATTTAATGGAACCGTCCAAAAATAATGATAATCACTAGCCAATCCGAAATTTACACTAGCTAATAAATTTGCTGTTGCACCTTCACAGATATTTGCATTGCGAATGGTAACAATGGGGTTTGGATTAACCACAATGGATACACTGTCTATATTTTTACAGCCATTTACAGCGGTTCCCGTAACAAAATATTTTTTTGAACTAGCTGGTGAAAATAATACACCATCTACAATTTTATCTGACCATACATAGGTAGTACCACCCGTTCCAGATAAGGTAATTTTATCCCCCTCACATGGTGTAGCATTGGATGTATTTGCTTTTATAATAGGCAATGCGGTAATCACAACGGTTTTAGTAGAAGTATTTTTACATCCATTTATATCCGTACCCGTTACGGTATAGGTTAGGGTGCGATTGGGATTAAATATGATCCCATTGACAACTCCATTGTCCCAACTGTATGTATTTGCTCCCGTTGCAGTAAGTGTAACAGGATCATTTGCACATATTATTCCATTGTTAGGATTGGTTGCAATAGTTAAAATAGGCAATGCATTTACCGTAATGGTTTTACTAAAAGTATTGGAGCATCCATTTATATCAGTCCCTGTAACGGTATAGGTATCCGTTAAGGTAGGATTAAACGAAATCCCATTGGTTATGCCTTTATTCCATGCATATGATATTGCTCCGCTCGCAGTGATGGATACATTTTGACCAGCACAAATAATACCATTTACTGGATTGGAAAGTGCAGACAATACAGGAAGCGCATTGACCAATATATTAATGCTATTGGTAGATTTTACATTTAAACAATTAGTTGAAGTATTGGCAGTTAAACTATATACGCCCGCTTCTGTAATGGTAATTTGTTGACTATTCCCACCCGGAGTAATGGGTAGTCCATTTTTATACCACTGATTTCCACTATTGGTACTACTGGATAATATAACCGAAGCCCCATTACAAAAAGTAGTTGGGCCAGCTGCGGTAATCGTTGGAGGCGGTGTAACTGTAATGACTACCTGGTCCTGACAACTAGTATAACCATTGCTTACTTTTACTGTATAGGTTGTGGTAGCAGTTGGTTTCACTTTAATAGTTTCCGTTGTTTCCCCTGTTGACCAAAGTATAGATTTTGTAATTACATATGGCGTGTAACTAAAATTATCATATTTGCTTACTGAATACGTACTAATTATAACAGATCCAGTTGGACTGCTCACTGCAGGTGGATTGGCAGTTTCATATAACAGTGTGTTATTTAACCAAAATCTTAGTGAATCGGGTGTATACCTTACTTTAATATGATACCAATTAGGATAGGAAACAGGATTGACGCCTGTGGCACTTGCAACTTTAGTGCCATTAAACCAAAAAGCCCATCCCACATCGTCGGTACCACTTGCCCTGGAGTCAACAATGATAAGTGGATTGGCATTGTTCATATCTGCACTTTTGGACAACAACAATAACCCTTGATTGGAAATATTGTCTCCTGCTTTTGCATCTATTTCATAGGTGCCATATCCGTAATCTTGTTTGAGGGTCCTTACAAGTGCAGGCCTATTAATAGTAAGTGCATTTCCACTTATTCCATCATTTGTTAATGCTGTGGATCCTTGGCCATTATTTTCAAAAGCAGCCAACGTGCTAAAATTATTGATGACAGTTGATAAATTTTGTCCAACAGAAAAACTTGTAGATGTTAATAAAACGCTATCACCGCTACATATTGTTGAATCATTATTTATAATATTTATACCAAGTAAATTTACAAAAGTACTATCTATAGCAGTACAACCTTGTGCATTGGTGACGGTCACAAAATGTTTTCCAGTGATACTTGCAGTTGCTGTTTGTGTATTTGCTCCTGTGTTCCAAGTATATGAAGTAAACCCTGCACCCGCATTTAAAATTGTATTTTTTTGACCACATGCCGTTGTGGTATCTTGTAATGGATTAAATCCACCTAAATTATTAATAGTAACTACTACTTGATCTTGACAAGTAGTAATGCCATCGGTAATGGTCACCGTATACGTAGTTGTGGTACCAGGTGCTACGGTAATGGAATTGGTTGTATCTCCTGTTGACCATTTTATCTTAAATGGCTGTTCGTTGATATCAATAAATTGCACCCCGTCGGTGGTGGCTACCAATAATCTATTGTCTAATAGCTCCATTCTAAAAGTGGGATTGCTATAATATCCAGACGGATTAGCAGTTGTGTATTTTATGGTATCTACTTGTCTAAATTGACTTCCTCCATTGTAGCTATAAAATACCTGTCCCTTTGCTAAAAACATTATTTTTTTTGAAAACAATATATCTGAAGTATATGCTCCATTGGTCATACTAAAATTAAGTGGATGCACATTTGTAAAGCTGCTGCCCTGATTACTACTTTTGTATAATGGACTGTTGGTAGGCGAACTGGTTGTATACACATTGCCTAGGTTGTCCGCCCTTACGACAAAGCCATCATATGCACTAGAAAGCGTGGTCCAGTTTAACCCATTATCTGTAGACTTGTAAAATCCGCTTGCATAAATATTTCCATAAATATCTTTTGTAACACTTGGTGGATCTAGGCCGCCTATTTTTTGTGTCCAGTTATTTGAGTTGTTAGAATACCAAATTCCTCTGCTTGAACCTTTTACGGTTAAAACGGATCCAGTTGCAGTGGTAAATACAATATCCATGGGGCCACATCCAAAACCAAAGTCTTGAACATTGGTCCAGCTGGTACCATTATCCGATGAGCGATACATTCCATTATGATTAGTGGATGCATAAATACTATTGTTGGCATCTACGCCTAAGGCCATAAAATTATGATCACCTAAAGCAGGAAAACTTGAAAGCTGTACCCAGGTATTTCCCCTGTCTGTGCTCTTATAAATTTTATCGCTATTCCAAGAGGGAAGCGCGTATAAATTTCCATATAAATCTTTTTTAACATTGTAAATTTCTTTGCCCGTTAACCTACGTTGCCATTTATTATAAGATATTAAAATAGAATCTATGGAAAGTGTAATACTTGCTCCACTACAAATGGTAGTATCATTATTTAAAATATTTGCTTTTACCAAACTCACATAACTACTGTCCGAAGCAATACA
>CANHIR010000023.1 GCA_947461015.1 Bacteroidota bacterium
CGCGACCCACTCTGAGATCAGCGAGCACGAAGTGCGAGCTGATCTCCCAATATAAATTTCTTAATCAAATGCAACGCATTTAGTTGGAATGCTTTGGGTACGCGACCCACTCTGAGATCAGCGAGCACGAAGTGCGAGCTGATCTCCCAATATAAATTTCTTAATCAAATGCAACGCATTTAGTTGGAAGGCTTTGGGTACACGACCCACTCCGAGATCAGCGAGTGCAAAGCACGAGCTGATCTCCTTAATTTAATTTTATGATCAAATAGTTTGAATTACACTACTTCACAAAGTCAAGCGCCAATATATGATGTGCTAATTTCTCCTTTAACTCAAGTAAAGTACTTTCATTATAATTTCCATCAATATACTCAGTAACCGCTTTCGAATGCTTTGTTAACTGATTAAAATGTCCAGTAATTCTTTTAGTCCCTAAAACAAACAAAGGAACTTTGGGGTACATATTCAGCACTTTACCTAAAGCTAAATCAATGTGATGCAGGAAATTATTGATTACTATTTCCTTATGGGCAGCAGCATCTGTAAACTGACCCATCCTACTTGGCATATCTCTTTCAGATGCATCTATTGCATCGGCACTGCTTAATTTAATTTTTTCAAAATTTACTTTGTCGTAAATGTATAAGTGAACCTCTTTAGCACTTAATAAAAGTAACAGGTACTTGTATTTATTCTCGTTTAACATAGCATGTAATTTATTGTACCCTAAAGGGACAACTAATAACAAGCAAATGTTATGACTTAGCTCATAAATGCTAATAATTATTTGCTATGAGGTAAAACAAGTAACACATATGTAGTCTTCGCCAAAATGATAATCCAGTTGAACAACCTTTTCAATATCCTTATGTGAAATTTTTGCAGCAACCCTTCCAAATTTTTCGTTAGCCAACGCCAACACTTGAAAATTATTTACAAAATCAATACCCAACTGTTCATGCTGCTTATACATTGCTTCTTTAGCGGCCCAAAAGAAGGCCATTTGTTTTAATTGCTCTTCAACTGATAATTCCACAAGCATCCCCTTTTCGCTATCATTTAAAAACTTATGTGCCACTTTTAAAATACGTGGATGAATCATTTCAATATCAATTCCGATAGGGTCATTATCACTCACCGCAACAGCTGCATATCCCTTACAATGTGAAAAAGAAAAGTGAAAGGGCACCCCTTGCAAATAGGGTTTGCCATTATCTGCCATCACCATTTTATTTAAATCGGCCTCAGGCATCATTAACTTAAACAACAGCCTCACCGCCAAATGCTGCAATTTGCGCTCCTCATTTTGAATATGCACCGCTAATTTCACATCTGTTTCAAAAAAAGAAACGGGCTCTGTGATGGACCAAATGGCCAAATGTTGGGTCTCGTTAATATTTTGTTGATAAAAGAAAGGCATAAAAAAAAGCTTTGAGTTAGATTGCACCGCGGTTCATGCTGCAAAATAAACATAAATACATATAAAATTTAAAGATGATTTTATCCGACTCTAGAATATTAGAAGAAATTGCAAAAGGCACCATTAAAATTGAACCTTATGATCGTAAGGATTTAGGAAGTAATAGTTATGACGTTCATTTGGGTAAATGGCTTGCTACTTATGACAATAAAGTTTTGGATGCAAAAGCACATAATACCATTACCTATTTTGAAATTCCGGACGAAGGATATGTTTTAGAACCAACTGGTTTTTATTTAGGAGTTACTTTAGAATACACTGAAACACATGCACATGTTCCCTTCCTTGAAGGAAAGTCTTCAACTGGACGATTGGGTATTGACATTCATGCCACTGCAGGTAAAGGGGATGTGGGTTTTTGTGGATATTGGACTTTAGAAATTTCTGTAAAGCAACCTGTGCGCGTATATAAAGGAATGCCTATTGGTCAATTAATTTATTTCCCAGTAGATGGAGAAATTGAAATTGCTTATAATAAAAAAACAAACGCCAAATATAGCGGACAGCCGGAAAAGCCTATTGAAAGTATGATGTGGAAGAATTCCTTTTAATTCATAACTGGTTTCTTTTTATAAGCAAGCGCCCACAATAATACATCCTCGTAACTATCAATCCCTTTTGATTGTTTATTCCACTTTAGGAATTGATCGTACATTTCACTTGTTCCAGCAATTTGTAAATGCTGTTTTTGAAGAAAAAATTGTTTAATCATTTTTCGATCTTCAATTACTTTTGAACTAAGCAGTTGCTTATTCCTTTCAATGATGGATTTGTATAATGTAAAGTCGCCTCTTTTTGCGATGAACTTTAAATGTGCATATTGAGCATACGTGAACATTTCTAGTTGGGTAGCATAGTTAAACAATGGATTTGTACTTTCCACCCCTATCACATAAGCAATGAAATTTGCTTCCTCTTCTGAAGCATACCCCAATTGATGAGCTATTTCATGGCACATTGTAAAAGGCAATATCAACATTGGTAGGTCACCCCTAATAATTGCCTCCCCCGTAATGGGCTGATAAAATGCCAAATACCCAAAATAATCCCCCCAACTTGGAAAAAAGGACTTTTTTATAGATAGGGGTGCATATTTCAAAAAAGGGTATTTTTTGCCAATTTCATCAAATTCTGCCCTATTTTGAGTCAAAATGGTATCAAAATGGAGGTTTTTTAGGTCAAAATCGGAAATTTTGGATCTTGTCAAATTCAAATCCTTTGCCAATGATAAAGTAAGGCTATCCATTTGATTTTCAGTATATGAAATGGGGACTTGGAGCTCGAAATCCTTGGAAGGATCAAATTTTTGATAGTTTAACCCCCAAATAAGTTCAAAAACAATAAAAATTTTAACCCCACCATTTAGCAAAGAAACCAATTGGTGCTTCCAGAACAATTTGTTTAAAAAATGAGTTTTATTTACCCAAAACCATCTTAAAACACTGATTATCAAATAAATAATTATAGAAAGATAAACCCATTCTCCAATCGCAAAACCAAAAGACCCAAATAGAAATCTAAGTAATTTGGAAAAAGGGGTAAAAATATAGGGCATATAAAATGCTGTAACCCCTACTTTCCAATAACTAAAGCTCAGTATTAACAAGCCGGCCAAATACCAGTAAAATTTCCAAGGCAGTTTTTGACCTAAATTTGTTCTATTGGACATGGTTTATTTTATGGTGTAAAATTAGGATAAACTTTGTCTTTTCATTGGTTTTTACTAACTTTGCCAACCCTTAAAGTACGGTTATGGGCCAAAACAGAACATTTGAAATTCCATTTGTAGGTTTAACGGCCGGCGAACATGCGTTCGAATACCATATTGAGGATAAGTTCTTTGTTGATTTTGGACCTCAGGAATTTGATCATTGTGATACAAAAATCAAGTTGAAATTGGATAAGCATCAAGGCTTTATGCAATTACATTTTGATGTGGATGGCAAGGTAGACACACAGTGTGATCGTTGTGGTAATCCCCTAACGATTCAATTGTGGGATGAGTTTAAATTAATCATTAAACTTGTTGACGAACCTGACACTATGAACAGTCAAGAGGAAGATCCAGACATCTACTATATTGACCGTAATGAAAGTCACATTAGTGTTGCTGCCTGGATTTATGAGTTTATCACTTTGAGTTTCCCTTTGCAACATATTTGCAAAGAAAATGAAAAAGGAGAATCCACCTGCAATCAAAAAGCTTTGGCCGAATTACAAAAGCTCATGTCTGCTCCACTGGAGAATAGAAATGAAAATTTGTGGAAAGGACTGGACAAATTCAAAGAAGGACTGAGTTCGGCTTCGGATGAGTCGGATGAATCAAAATAATTGAAAAGTAGAATTAAAATATAAAGTAAAAATTTAAAACATAAGAGATGCCTAATCCTAAACGCAGACACTCACAACAACGTAGTGCAAAAAGAAGAACTCACTATGTAGCACAAGAAGTAACATTAAGCACAGATGGTACAACAGGAGAAATCCATGTACGTCACCGCGCACATGTTCAAGAAGGCAAATTGTACTACAAAGGAAAATTAGTAGCTGAAAAAGCGCCGCTAAAAGCTTAATTACAATGAATATCGGAATAGATATGATGGGTGGTGATTTTGCACCACTGGAAGCTGTAAAAGGAGTCCAACAATATCTTTCAAACTCCGAACATAATATATTTTGCATTGGTGAAGAAACCCAGTTGAAGGAATTATTTCAACAACACGGGGTGTCTTCACCTTTTTTGCATATTGTACATGCTCCAGAAATTATTGGATATCATGAACACCCTACTAAGGCGCTAAAAGACAAACCAAATTCGTCTATCGTAATTGGTTTCAAATTATTAGCCGAAGGAAGGATTGATTCTTTCGCAAGCGCTGGAAATACTGGTGCAATGTTAGTTGGTGCTATGTTTACCATCAAACCTATTAAAGGAGTGCTTCGTCCAACCATTGCTTCTTTGCTTCCTAAATTAGAAGGGAAAACAGGGATATTAGTGGACGTTGGATTAAACGCCGACTGTAAACCAGAACAATTAAATCAGTTCGCTATTTTAGGCAACTTGTACGCTAAGCATATTTTAAATATTGAAAATCCTAAAGTGGGATTGTTAAATATGGGGGAAGAGGAAGGCAAAGGAAATTTATTAGCTCAAGCAACCTACCCATTACTAAAAGAAAATACCCATATTGAATTCATGGGCAATGTAGAAGGTCGTGATTTATTTAATGGCAAGGCGGACGTTATTGTTTGTGATGGATTCACAGGAAATGTTGTTTTAAAAACCGCAGAAGCAATGTATGATGCTGCAGCACATCAAGGTCTTGCAAATGATTCTTTTTTTAGTCGATATCACTTCGAAAATTATGGTGGTACCCCAATTTTAGGCGTAAATAAGCCGGTGATTATTCAACATGGCATTAGTAATGCAAAAGCATTTTGCAACATGATTAAGTTGTCAGAAAAAATGATTGAATCGAAATTCTGTGAAATCATTACGACAAACTTCGAAAACTTATAATTCCCTTCTTTCTAGTAAAAATTTCCTTTTCCTAACCCAAAAGTTTTGGGTACTAGTTATATATAGCATTCGTTATTGAATTTGCTAACATTCCTTAGTTTTTCATTTTTTTATCCTATTTTCACTTTAGTAAATAATGCTAAAAACCTTATGTGGTATAATAATATTCTTGAAACCATTGGCAATACGCCATTAATAAAACTAAATAAAATAACGGCGAATATCCCTGCCACTATTTTAGCAAAAGTGGATTATTTTAATCCCGGAAATTCTATCAAAGATCGTATGGCTTTGAAGATGGTGGAGGTTGCTGAGGCCGAAGGAAAATTAAAACCAGGTGGCACCATCATTGAATGTACTAGTGGTAATACTGGAATGGGATTAGCATTGGCTGCAATTGTAAAAGGATATCAATGCATTTTCACCACAACCGATAAACAGAGTAAAGAAAAAATGGATATACTTCGTGCAGTAGGCGCAGAAGTAATTGTATGTCCTACCAATGTAGCGCCCGAAGATCCCACCAGCTATTACTCGGTTGCAAGAAAATTAGCTGCCGAAATTCCAAATTCGTACTTTTTTAATCAGTATGATAATTTAGCAAATCGTTTAGCGCACTATGAAACAACGGGTCCTGAAATTTGGAAACAAACCGAAGGAAAAATAACGCACTTAGTTTGTACCGCAGGTACTGGAGGTACCATCACAGGTACTGCAAAATATTTAAAAGAACAAAATCCAAACATTAAAATATGGGCCATTGATCCCATTGGATCTTTATTGACACATTATTTTGAAACTGGAATTGTAGATATGGATTATGTGAAGCCCTATATTGCTGAAGGTTTTGGAGAAGATTTTGTACCTGCCAATTATGATATGTCTTTGATTGATCATTTTGAACAAGTAGCAGATAAAGAAGGAGCACTAATGACGCGCCTATTAGCAAAAGAAGAAGGTTTATTTTGTGGATACAGTGCCGGAAGTTGCTTGCAAGGTTTATTGCAATTATCCGATAAACTCATTGCTTCGGATTTAGTAGTTTGTATCTTTCATGATCATGGAAGCCGATATGTTGGCAAGGTTTACAATGACGATTGGATGAAGTCCAAGGGTTTTCTATAATACAGTTTGATTTTCAATTATGAATGTGCAAATAAGGGTTCATTTTGTGGATTTTTTGCAACATTTTGCCTACCCTCGCTAACAGCTGTTTGGGGCATAAATTGTATATTTGTGGCTCAATATTTAAACTATGAGTAAGTACAGAGCAGGCGTTTTGTTTGGCAAAGAATTAGAAGCTATTTACAATGATGCAAAGGATAATAACTTTGCTATCCCAGCAGTGAATACTACTGGAACAGATACGATTAATGCAGCAATTGAAACAGCAGCAAAATTGAACTCTCCCATTATTATACAATTCTCAAATGGTGGTGCACAATTTATTGCAGGTAAAGGTATGCCAAATGATAATTTACAGGCAAACATACAAGGTGCCATTGCGGGTGCCTTACACGTTCATCAAGTAGCAAAGTATTATAATGTGCCCGTTATTTTACATACAGACCATGCTGCAAAAAAATGGTTGCCATGGATTAGCGCATTAATTGATGAAAGTGAAAAATATTTCAAATTACACGGACAACCTTTATTCAGTTCGCATATGTTGGATTTATCCGAAGAGCCTATTGAGGAGAATATCCAAACCTCAGTTGAGTTTTTCAAACGTATGGCACCATTGGGTATGGGAATTGAAATTGAATTAGGCGTTACAGGTGGTGAAGAAGATGGAGTAGACAATAGTGGTATTGAAAACGATAAACTATATACACAACCAGAACATGTAGCTTACGCTTATACCGAATTGGGTAAAGTAGGTAATTTATTCACTGTTGCTGCAGCATTTGGAAACGTTCACGGTGTGTATAGCCCAGGAAATGTGGAGTTAAAACCAGAAATTTTACACAATAGCCAACTTCATATTGAAAAGACATTAGGTACTGCTCCAAAGCCAGTTTACTTTGTATTCCATGGTGGATCGGGATCTCCTCAAAATCAAATTAGAGAAGCCATTGGATATGGCGCGATTAAAATGAATTTGGATACCGATTTACAATGGGCTTTCTGGGAAGGTATCTTAGGTTACTACAAAAAGAATGAAGCTTATTTGCAAACTCAATTAGGTAATCCTGAGGGAGCGGATAAACCAAATAAAAAATACTACGACCCTAGAGTTTGGTTAAGAAAAGGCGAAGAGTCTTTCATTAAAAGATTAGAACAATCTTTTGAAGATTTAAACTGTATTAACCGAAACGCTTAATTGTTTATGAGTGCTCACTTAAATGCCCCACTATGAAAAATAGAGAAGAAGATATTGAAGTGAATTTGACAGGTGAAGATGCTTCCAACAATGAAATAGGTAAACCAAGATGGTTTAAGCGAATTAAAAGAGGTATCACTACTTCAACTGCTGATAAAAAAGAAACACCAGAAGGTTTATGGACAAAATGCCCATCATGTAATCACATATGTACAAGTGGCGAATTAAAAGAACATTTATATATATGTACAAGCTGTAATTTCCATCATCGAATTGGAAGTGAAGATTATTTTGAAATATTATTTGATGAAAAACAATATGAAGTTTTGTTTGATCATATTGTAAGCAAAGACGCCTTAAATTTTACTGACCTTAAAAATTATCAAAAGCGATTAGATGAAATTCATGCTAAAACAGATTTGAAGGATTCTATGCGTGTAGGTGTTGGGAAAATGAATGGTGAAGGATATGTAGTAGCTTGTATGGACTTTGAATTTATTGGCGGTTCATTGGGAAGTGTTATGGGTGAAAAATTTAGCCGTGCAGTGGACTATTGTATTGAACATAAGCTGCCATTTTTAGTAATCAGCAAAAGTGGTGGTGCACGTATGATGGAAAGTGCTTTTAGCCTAATGCAATTGGCTAAAACAAGCGGCAAGCTATCTCAATTAAGTGATGCTAAACTTCCATTTATCTCTTTATTAACCGACCCCACTTTTGGAGGCATCTCCGCTAGTTTTGGCATGTTAGGTGATATTAATATTGCAGAGCCTGGCGCTTTAATTGGCTTTGCAGGGCCAAGGGTTATTAAGGAAACCATCAAAAAGGACTTACCTGCAGGCTTCCAAAGAAGTGAATTTTTACTTGAGCATGGATTCCTTGATTTTATTGTTGACAGAAAGGAATTAAAGAATAAATTATCAGAAGTTGCCTTTTTATTCAGAAACTAATTGAATAATCAGGAAACGGATCATTTCTATTTCTTAACTCACTTTACTTATACTACTTTTGTCCTGGCCTTAGGTCGGGACAATTTTTTATGGCAAAATCAAAAGTAATAGCACCAAAAGAATTAAACAATAGGCAAGCCTATTTTAATTACAACATAGAGGATAAATATGTTGCAGGCATGGTCTTGCTTGGTACAGAAGTAAAGTCCATCAGAGAGGGAAAAGTAAGCTTTAATGACTCCTTTTGTTTTTTTGACCGAGGTGAACTGTGGGTGCGCAGTTTATATATAAATGCCTATTCCCATGGTTCGGCCAATAACCATATAGAGGTACACGATCGCAAACTACTTTTGGAAAAAAGAGAGTTAAAAAAGATTGAAGGCAAAGTGAAAGAAAAAGGCTTTACCATTGTCCCACTTCGAATTTTCTTTAATGAAAAACATTACGCTAAATTAGAAATTGGCATAGGAAAGGGTAAGAAAGAATTTGATAAACGCGAGACCATCAAAAACCGTGATGTCGATAAAGAGATAAAACGTTTACTAAAACGATAAATGTTGTATGCTACTCGTATTTTGTCTTAGGCGCTTCTTTATAACTAAGTTGTTCAGCTAATGCATCGGGATGGGGTTTGTTCGTAGTTGCATACGCTACTCCCAAAAGCACGGAAAATACACCAAACGCCCAAGCCATCTCTGTTCCTATAAACCAATATCCCCAAGCCTTATTGATGGCTGATTTTTCAGGATGACTCAATTCATATATAACTTCCACCTGCTGACCAATTTTGTCCTTATACAATTGCTTGTCTAGTTTCAAAAAATAAGGCTTCCCAAATTCATTATAATTAGCAAATATGGAATCGCTTTTTGAAATAATAATTGCAGGGGCAGTTTCACTATCAAAATAATCGGGTTCCCTACTAAATGGTAGATAAAGAAAAAAACAAGTGAGGAATAATATGATTGCCGATTTTATCAATTTCTTATTTCTTTAATGCAAAAGTCCCGAACTTAAGAACGGGACTTTATATTGCTATACAATTTTACTTTAACGAATTAATATTTAGTTGCTTAAACTTCTAAAGTCTACAGGCACCAACTTACTTACACCCGGCTCCTGCATGGTTACTCCATAAATCACGTCTACCGCACTCATGGTTTGCTTATTGTGGGTGACAATAATAAACTGTGAGTTATCAGAAAATTTCTGAATCATTTGCGTGAATTTACCTACGTTGGCATCATCCAATGGTGCGTCAACCTCATCCAGAATACAGAATGGGGCTGGCTTAATTAAGTAAATAGCAAACAACATGGCGGTTGCTGTTAAGGTACGCTCCCCTCCTGATAACTGTGTGATAGAAGAAGGACGTTTGCCTTTAGGCTTTGCTACAATTTCTACTGCAGTTTCTGCTAAATTATCTGGATCCACTAATATTAAGTCACAAGAATCTTCTTCGGTAAATAATGCCTTAAATACTTTTTGGAAGTTTTCTCTAGCTGTATTATATGTTTCTAAGAAGGCTTGGTTTGCAGTAGCTTCTACCTCTTGAATGGTCAACATCAAACTTTCCTTAGCAGTTACTAAGTCGTTCTTTTGTTCTAAGATGAAATCGTAACGCTTTTTCATTTCGGTATACGCTTCAATTGCGGTTGGATTTACTTCACCCATATTCTCCAAACGCTTTTTCATTTTTTCCGCACTTGCTTGTAATTCTTCTAAAGTTTCTTCGGTCTGACGTCCTTTTCCAATACGTCTTCCAATTCTACTTTAAATTCTACACTCAAACGCTCTTTCATACCAGACAACTGTAATTTCAAATTGTTCAATTTGTCTTTAATCTCATTGATAATTTGATCTACCAATTCTTTAGACTTGATTTGTTGTCTTACGGCACTTTCTTTTTCTTGAAGATCGTTTCGCAATGTATAATAAGCCTGATCTGCTTCGTTTAATTTTAATTCTTCTTCCTCCTTTGTTCTGATTAAGCTAACTAACTCCTCCGAAATTTGAGCCAACTGCGCACGACTTTCAACAATGGCAGCAGAAGCTTCGGTTAATTGAGCCGTATTACTTTGAATTTGTGTATGTAAATCATTTAATTGATTTTCCTTGAATACCACTTCTTGTTGTAAGGATTCAATTTTACTTTGTTGTTTAGTCAATTGCAAATTCATTTCATTGAATTCACCTGAAGCTAAATGATATGCTTGTTCCGCAGCCTGATAAGCCAACTCAATGGATTCTAGTTTAGCTTGGGTTTCTTGTAAGCTAACATTTAAGCCTTCTAATGCAATTCTAGTATCTGCAATGGCAGCATGCTCATCTTGAATCTTAGAAGCGTATTCAGCTAATTTTGTAACAGCCGCAATATGGGCTGCTTGCAAATTCTCTAAACGATTTTTATTTGCAAATACTTCATTAATTAAAGTATTAATGGATTGCTCCGTTGAACGAATTTCATTTTCTTTAAGAAGCTCATTAAATTCCAAGACAGCGTTGTGCTTTGTTTGAATTTGCTCTTTTAACTTATTAACAACTGTTTCTTGCGCTTGTATATCTGTTAATAGTTTTTCTAAGTTCTTGGCACGTCCAATTTTCTTTCCTTCAAATAAACCAACACTACCTCCAGTTAAAGTGTATTTTCCTTTTACATACTTTCCTGTTTTTTCTAAAATAATGCCATTTGAACTTGCTTCTAAAGCCTGCTCGTTTTGCGCAATAAATACATTGCCCAATAAATGATTGGCTAATGCAGCATACTTGCTATCAATTTCGACAACTGATAGCGCAGCAATTGTATTAGCAGGTGCAGCATTTGATTGCGCCCCTGTTAATTGATCTAATAAAAAGAAGTTTGCTTTCCCTTTTTTATTGTCATCTAATAATTGAATGGCTTGCATCCCTTCTTTTAAATCATTTACAACATAGTAGTTTAAATATGGTTCTAATACATTTTCAACCGCTGTTCTATATTGTTCTTGAACATATAAAATATCGGACAAGATTGGTGCATTATGATTCCACCCTGTATTCTTATGTAAAAACTTAACACTCTCTGGGTATCCTTCCATAGAGTCCACTAAGCTCTTTAACAAATCATATTCATTTTTCTTTGCATCTAAAATTCTTGTTTCTTCCGCCATTTTAGATCGCAACGCCTCCAATGCAGCTTGCGTTTCAAATATGCTTGCTTTCGCCGTCTCATGTTGAGCTTGTAAAGCAGCAAGGTGTTCTTTTTTAGCAGCCAAGTCGGCTTCTTTTGAAGCCAACTGTGCAGTTAGTTCTTCAATTTGAGCAGTACGATGCGTTTGTTCTGCTTCCAGCTGCTCCTGTGATCTTAAAACATTTTGAATAGACGTATCCGATACAGCCACTTTTTTCTCTGCATCAAATTGACCTCTTTGTATTTGTTGGTACTCCTGACGTAAACCATCTAAGACTGATCTTTGATCGTCGAACTGGGCGCGCTTATTGGTTAATTCAATTTGTGATTGCTCTACTCTATTTTTAAAATCGTTATAAATTTTTTCTTCTTCAACTACTTGAAGTTTTGTATATTCAATTGAATCGCCAATTGTTTTTACTTGGCCCGCTGCACGCTCTAAAAATTCTTGCAAGTTCGTTTCCTTATCACTAAGGTAGGTTAATCTTTGCGCAGCAAGATTCTTATCGTTTTCTTTGGTTCTTAATGCCTGAACTTTATCATTAAACTCATGTTGCAAACTTTGCAATCCTTTCTCCTTTTCAATAAATACTAAGCGCTCTTGCTCTAGGGAAGCTTCTTCCAAAGCAATCTGCGCTTCTAAATGTATTTTTTTATCTGTTTCTGTCTCCTGTTGCTCCGTAAGTTCTTTATAACTTAAGTTAAAGCCCTCTAAGGAAGCAATTGCAAGCTCAATAGCCGTTTCTTGATAATCTTTTTTAATCTCAAAATACTTCTCTGCTTTCTTTGCTTGATTCTCTAAAGTTTTTAATTGGTTATTAATTTCAAATAACAAATCTTCAATTCTAGATAAATCCTGCTCGGTAGCATCTAACTTATTCTTCGCTTCTTTTTTTCTTGTTTTGTAAATAGTAATACCTGCCGCTTGCTCTAACATTTTACGACGACTATTATCCTTATCCTTGATAATATCATCCACCATACCTAATTCAATAATGGCATAACTATCGGTACTTACCCCAGTATCCATAAATAAATTATGAATGTCTTTTAAACGACAAGCCACATCATTTAAACGGTATTCGCTCTCTCCGTTTTTATAATAACGACGTGTCACCGTGATGGTGCTAAATTCGGTTGGCAATAAATTTTTTGTATTCTCGAAAGTTAAACTTACTTCCGCCATGCTACTTGCATTTCTAGTTTTAGAACCATTGAAAACCAATGAATCTAAATTCTCAGATCTTAGGGCTGAAATTTTTGATTCTCCAATCACCCATCTAATACTATCAATGATATTACTTTTACCACATCCGTTTGGTCCAATGATACCAGTTATGCCCTCGTCAAAACTTACGATGGTGTTATCAGCAAAACTCTTGAACCCTTTTATTTCTAATGACTTTAGTCTCACTTTTTATCTCCTTTTAAATGTCTGCGAACATAAGAAAAAGACACTATAAATCAAGCAAAAGTGAGCATTTTGTGCACAATTGTGGGAAAATTATACCTTACTAACAAGTCTTCCTCCCTCTGTGGTTAATGTACGAGAAGGGAACTTATTTACCACCATAAAATCATGACTCGCCATTACAATTGCTGTACCGTCTTCTTTGGCAATTTGGAACAACAATTGCATGATTTCATCACTGGTTTCGGGGTCTAAACTTCCTGTTGGTTCATCTGCTAATATCAATTTGGGGGAATTGAGCAATGCTCTAGCTATATCTACCCTTTGTTGCTCACCACCGCTCATTTCATAAGGCATTTTAAAACCCTTATGCTGAAGGCCAACCTTAGACAATACGTCAACAATTTTTTGTTCTATTAATTTTTCATCCACCCATCCAGTAGCTTTCAGCACAAATCTTAGGTTTTCATGTACATTTCTATCTGTCAAAAGTTGAAAATCCTGAAAAACCACTCCTAAATTTCTTCTTAAAAAAGGGAGGGTTTTCCATGTCATACTCAATAAATTAAAGCCAACTACTTCCCCCTTGCCCTCGGTAAGGGTTAACTCCCCATAAAGCGTCTTAAGTAAACTACTCTTTCCTGTCCCAGTTTTACCTACCAAATACACAAACTCTCCTTTTTCAACTTTAAAATTTACATCCTGAAGGATTAAACTTCCGCTTTGATATATATTGGCATTTTCTAAATTGACAAGCAGTTCTGACATAGTAAAATTTTTATATAAATAAGTTATTGTTCGTTTTTATACACCTTTAAAGTTAATAGGTAAATACCTCCTGACCAAAATCTCCTTTTAAAATTAATTCTTTATTTAAAGCAGTTTCAACTCTTCCAATTATTTGAGAATCAATTCCTAATGAGCTTGCAATTGAAATTAAAGTATCAGCTTTTTCGGGAGTCGTAAAAATTTCTAATCGATGACCCATATTAAATACCTGGTACATTTCACGTGCATTTGCACCTGAATTGGCTTGGATCAAATTAAAGATAGGTGGGATAGGCATAAAATTGTCTTTCACAATACGCATATTGCCTGGTAGGTATTTCATGCACTTGGTTTGCCCTCCTCCACTGCAATGAATCATGCCTTTTACTGCATCAAAGTGATTGGTCAAGATAGCCTTCACCAAAGGAGCATAGGTTCTTGTGGGGCTTAATAAAAGTTTACCTACCGAGATATCCCCAAAACCAGGAATGTCTATTTGATCCGTTACTTTGTTCTTTCCTATGTATACAACTGCATCCGCTAAAGTAGATTCGAAGGTCTCAGGATATTTGGCCGCATATACTTTGCTTAACACATCATGTCTTGCACTGGTTAATCCATTACTTCCTAACCCACTATTATACTCGGTTTCATAATTTGCTTTCCCATGACTTGAAAAACCCACAATTACCTGGCCTGGTGCAATTAAATCATTGGTGATTAATTTAGATTTGGGCCATCTTGCGGTCATGGTACCGTTTACCGCAATGGTTCTTACCACATCTCCAACGTCGGCTGTTTCACCGCCCAGAAATTCAATGTTAACGCCATAGGTTTTAAGTGTATTGAAAAAGTCTTGGGTACCATTAATTACCTGACTTAATATTTCACCCGTAATCACCGATTTATTTCGATCAATGGTAGAAGAAAATAAGATTTGATCATAAATTCCAACACATAATAAATCATCCAAATTCATCGCAATCGCATCCTGCGCAATTCCCTTCCAAACACTTGCATCTCCCGTTTCTTTCCAGTATATATATGCCAATATACTTTTAGTGCCTGCACCGTCTGCATGCATAATATTTATATAATCCGATTGCCCACCTAGGAAGTCGGCATACAACTTGCAAAAAGCATTAGGATATAAGCCCTGGTCTAAATGTTGAATGGCAGCGTGAACTTCTTCTTTTTGTGCGGATACTCCGCGTTGGGCATACAATGACATGAACTAAATTGATTTGGAGTACAAAGGTACAATTGTTTTACATTTGTGCCATATTTAGCAAAAGAAGATGAAGGTTCATTATAATTTACAAGATTTACCCCCATTTAAGAACGGAGTGATTACTACCGGGGCATTTGATGGGGTTCATAAAGGGCACCAAAAGATTATTGGCAGAATGCAAGAAATTGCAAATGAAATAAACGGGGAAACCATCATTATTACATTTCATCCTCACCCTCGCAAAATAACCTCGTCTATCCCCGGGGAAATTAAACAACTAACTTCTTTACAAGAACGCATTCATTTATTAGAAAATGCAGGGGTAGACCATTTAGTTGTTGTTCCCTTTGATTATCATTTTTCTAACCTTTCCGCACAAGGATATGTAGAAACTTTTCTGGTTGCTAATTTTAAACCACATACTATAATTGTTGGTTACGACCACCGTTTTGGCAAAGGAAGACTAGGCAACTTTGAAATGCTTCAAAATTTAGGTGTACAATTTAAATTCCAAGTTGAACAAATAAATGAGCAACTTGTTGACAATGAAATTATCAGTTCCACCCATATAAGAGAATACTTAACTGAAAAAAATATTGACAAAGCAAATGAACTTTTGGATTATGCCTATTTTTTTGAAGGCTTCATTGTAAGAGGGAATCAAATTGGCAGAACCATTGGCTTTCCTACCGCCAATTTGCATATCAATGATGAAGAAAAATTAATCCCTTCAAATGGAGTATATGCAGTAAGGGTAAAAGGAACTTGTTTTAAGGAGCGAATACTAGATGGGATGATGAATATTGGTGTAAGACCAACCGTAGATGGCCATAAAAAAGTTATTGAAGTAAATATTTTCGAATTTGATGAAGATATTTATGAGCAAACCATTACCGTTATGGTATATGACTATATTAGAGGTGAAGTAAAGTTTAATGGATTAGATGCACTTAAAGAACAATTAAATAAAGATGTAATTTCTGCAAAAACTATTTTGCAGGCACATCCATTATTTTAAAGACTAATTCTTTTAATAAATCACCGTCGGAATTATCTGCATTTTTAATGCCAATCACTCTTAAGTTGTATTCTTGAATAAGCAAGAGAATTTGCTCTACTTTTACATAGGAATAATTCCGAGCAGCAGCCATATAGTTTTTTACTAAAAATGGCGGAATGCCTACTTCGCTCGCAATCCTTCTTTCATCATTAGTTCCTAATCCATAAAC
>CANHIR010000024.1 GCA_947461015.1 Bacteroidota bacterium
AAATATTATTGTAGCCATGCAACATGTAAACAAAGCAGGAGAAAGTAAATTATTACCTACTTGTAGTTTGCCACTTACCGGCATTCAATGTGTTAAGAAAATAGTGACGGAGCTGGCCGTTTTATCGGTGTTGCCCGAAGGAGGATTTAAATTATTAGAACGTGCTCCTGGTGTTTCGGTTGAAACCATAAAAAAAGCCACCCTGGGCAAACTCATCATTGAAGGTGAGATTCCAGAAATGGCTTTTGATTAGATTATTTTTAAAGGTTGCCTCTCAAATCTTGCTCTCTTTCCAATGCTTCAAATAAAGCTTTGAAATTACCTGCACCAAATGATTTAGCACCTTTTCTTTGGATGATTTCAAAAAATAATGTTGGCCTATCTTCAACGGGCTTCGTAAATATTTGCAATAAATATCCTTCCTCATCTCTATCTACCAAGATACCTAATTTTTTAAGTGGCTCCACATCCTCATCAATGGGGCCTATTCTATCGAGTAAGTCATCATAATAAGTAGAAGGTATATTTAAAAATTCCACACCACGGCTACTGAGTTGCGTAACTGTATCAACAATATTGTCTGTGGCAATAGCAATATGTTGTACACCTGCATCTTTGTAAAAATCCAAATACTCCTCCACCTGTGATTTCTTTTTGCCTTCTGCTGGCTCGTTAATAGGAAACTTAACAAATCCATTTCCATTACTCATTACCTTACTCATTAGTGCCGAGTATTCGGTTGAAATTTGTTTGTCATCAAATGTCAAAATATTTTTAAAACCCATTACCTCTTCATAAAAACTAACCCAAGTATTCATTTGATTCCAACCCACATTGCCTACGCAATGATCAATGTACTTAAGCCCTACAGATGTTGGGTTGTAGCTATTTTCTAATTTTCTAAACCCAGGCATAAAGATACCCTTGTAATTTTTTCTTTCAACAAATAAGTGCACCGTATCTCCATAAATATGAATACCACTCATTCTTATTTCACCATCCTCGTCTTGAATTGTATGAGGTTGCATATAAGGCTTTGCTCCTCTTTTTACGGTTTGCTCAAATGCATCATACGCGTCCGCAACAGTAAGCGCGATTGCCTTTACCCCATCACCATGCTTATGAACATGTGCTGCAATTTCAGAGTCTGAATGCAATGGTGTGGTTAAAATTAATCTCACTTTATCTTGCATTAAAACATAAGATACTTTTTCCTTGTCTCCTGTTTCTGGCCCACTGTATGCATAATTTTGATAACCAAATGCCGTTTTATAATAATGCGCTGCTTGTTTTGCATTGCCCACATAAAATTCTACATAATCGGTTCCTAATAAGGGTAAAAAATCTTGATACATTTCTTTGCTTTCCATGGATGTTCTTTATATTTAATTTTTTTATCTATCTTTTTTATTCGATGTTATGTTGCCAACTCTTGTGATAATTTTCATCTTCAATTAACAAGGCCTCTTCTGTGATCATTAATGGTTTAAAAGGGTCAATCATCACTGCTAATTCATCTGTTTTTTCTTTACCAATAGATTTTTCAACGCTGCCTGGATGCGGGCCGTGAGGGATGCCTCCAGGATGTAATGTAATTTGTCCTTGTACTACCGATTTTCTGCTCATAAAATCACCATCAACATAATACAACACTTCATCACTGTCTACATTACTGTGATTATAGGGTGCAGGTATGGCTTCTGGATGGTAATCATACTTACGAGGCACAAACGAACAAATCACAAAATTGTGTGCTTCAAAAGTTTGGTGCACTGGTGGCGGCTGATGTACCCTTCCTGTGATGGGTTCAAAATTATGAATTGAAAAAGCCCATGGATAATGATATCCATCCCAACCGATAAAATCAAAAGGATGGGTACCATACGTATATGGATATATTAAACCTTGTTTTTTAATTAATATTTTATAATCACCTTCCCTATCAAAAGTTGCTAAATCAACTGGTCTTCTTATATCACGTTCGCAAAATGGCGCGTGTTCCATTAACTGTCCAAACTGGTTTTGATAACGCTTCGGAAAACGAATTGGACTATAACTTTCAATAATAAATAATCTGTTATTTTCATCATCGAATTCCATTTGATAAATAGTGCCTCTCGGAACCACTAAATAATCGCCGTACGAAAATTTAATTTTTCCAAATCCCGTTTTTAAAGTGCCCGTCCCTTTATGTATAAAAATTACTTCGTCGGCTTGACTATTTTTATAAAAATAATCCGTCATTGAATGTCTTGGTGCTGCTAAAGAAATTTGCAAATCTGCATTCACTAAAACGGGTTTTCTGCTTTTTAAATAATCATCTTCTGGTTTAATGTTAAAACCCAACAAACTAGTATGTCGTAAATGTTTTTCTTTCGCAATTTTTGGCTCAACCGAATAGGGCTCCCCTAATGCTTTAACAATAGTAGGTGGATGTGTATGATATACTAATGAGTACATACCCGAAAAGCCTTCGGTAGAAACTAATTCTTCGGCATACAATTTTCCATTAGGTTGTCTAAATACGGTATGTCTTTTTGCGGGAATCTTTCCCAATGTGTGGTATATTGGCATAAATTAGATTTTCAAGCACCACAATACTAACAATTATTAGCAAAAAATAAAATATTATTTTTAACTTTGAAGCGTTAGGCTAAAAAAGCTCAGTTTTTTGAATGAATTATATCATAAAATATTGATAATCAATGAAATTAGTTAGTTATTTACAAAACGGAGACCTTACATTAGGGGCCATTGTTAATGCGCAATTATATTGCCTTAAAGCGGTTAATGAAGCACTCCCTACCGATATCATTGCTTTCCTACAAATGGGCGACCAAGTAATGCTAGAAACCGAAAAAAAGCTATTAAAAATGGTGGAAGCGGATGGTTTGATTGCTCCGGTGAATGATTATCGTTTATTGGCACCCGTACCGCATCCAACTTCTTGTAGAGATGGATATGCTTTTAGACAACATGTAGAAGCTGCCAGAAGAAACAGAGGTGTTGAAATGATTAAAGCGTTTGACGAATATCCAATTTTTTATTTTACCAACCACAATGCAGTGCAAGGACCTGGTGATATCTATTGCATGCCGGATCATTTTCAGCAACTTGACTTTGAATTAGAAGTTGCCATTGTTATTGGAAAAGAAGGGAGAAATATAAAAGCAAAAGATGCAGATGCCTATATCGCAGGCTTTACCATTATGAATGATCTGAGTGCAAGAAAATTACAAATGGAAGAAATGCTTTTAAACTTAGGGCCAGCAAAAGGAAAGGATTTCTCAACTGTAATTGGCCCTTGGCTGGTTACCCCCAATGAATTAAGCGCTTATTTAGTTCCAGCAAAACAAGGACATGTAGGTAATAATTATGATTTATCCATGAAGTGCTGGGTAAACGACAAATTAGTTTCCGCAGGAAATGTAAAAGATATGGACTGGACATTTGCTGAAATTATAGAAAGATGTTCTTATGGCGTTACCATTTTCCCTGGTGATGTGATTGGTTCTGGAACAGTGGGTACTGGATGCTTCTTGGAATTAAATGGAACCGGCAAATTACATAATCCAGCCTACGAATCGCAATGGTTGCAGGCAAATGATACTGTTAAAATGACCATCGACGGCCTTGGCACCCTAGTTAATACCATCAAGGCCGAAGCAACCGATTGGTCTATCTTAGCACAAAAAAAATAATCGAATAAAAAACTTTCATGCTTACATTAGATACCAATAAACTAAGCGTACAAGAAATACAACAATATTTGCAATATGCGATAGCGCCTAGGCCCATCTGCTTTGCATCTACCATTGACTTAGCAGGAAATGTGAACTTAAGTCCATTTAGTTTCTTCAATATATTTAGCATGAACCCGCCAATTTGTATTTTCTCTCCATCCAGAAGAGTAAGAGATAATACAACGAAGCATACCCTTGAGAATATTAAAGAAGTGCCAGAATGTGTTATTAATATTGTAAACTATAATATGGTGCAGCAAGTGTCTTTATCTAGCTGTGATTATCCTAAAGGAACAAATGAATTTACAAAAGCAGGATTTACAGCATTAGCTTCCGAACTTGTAAAACCACCTAGGGTTGCCGAATCCCCTATTCAGCTTGAATGTATTGTGCAAGAAGTGATTACATTAGGAGCACAAGCAGGTGCTGGCAATTTAGTACTTGCAGAAATTAAAAAAATTCATTTACATGAATCTATCCTGGATGCAAGCCAACATATTGATCAAGCAAAATTGGATTTAGTAGCAAGACTTGGTGGAGACTGGTATGCAAGAATTACCGAAGCAAATTTATTTAAAGTAGAAAAGCCAAATACTAAATTAGGCATTGGATTCGATCAGCTACCAAAAGCGATTATGGAGAGTAGTTTACTTACCCCTAACGAAAAAGCACAACTAGCAAATATAAATATTGCCCCTGTATTGAATAACTCAGTAGGATTCAATTTATCTTCAGAAAAAATACAGCAAATCAAAGCAGCTCTTTCTAACAATGAAACTGAACTTGCTTGGACTATTATTCAAACTTCAGTTTAGCATCTATTATTTTTAAGCCGTCCTTGATTAATTTTGAATAAGCTGGATAAGCATTAGACTGTGATTTCAAATACGCCCTTAATTCAGTAGCCAACGCTTGTTGAGTTGATATGGTGTCAGCCAATTCTAATAACTCCATTGCCCCAAGCCAATCTGTTTCAAAATCATGTTTAATACTTTGCCAAACTTGATTCAACGTGTCGTCCGGCTTTCCTTGTTCTCTATAGGTCCTAATTTGTTTAAATAAGGATTGATATTGCAAGTCCTTAGCTGTATATTTTTGTTGATGCGTGGGCTGTTCAGAAACATACAATTGATCTTCAAATACATTTTTATCTGCCGTTCCGTTGAATACAGAAACAATCGTATCTCCAATAGCCATATCAAACATGCCCCATGCTGGTTCAAAAAATACTTGCCCGTCCTTATCTGTTACTTTACAATCTACAAAACTTAATATGACAAGTTTATCTTCCATAAAGGTTTGACTGACTAATTTTCCTTCTACCAAAATACCATTTTCAAAAGTCAATGCAATTACATTATTTACCATAATACCTGCTGCTAAAAGATCTGATATAGTGTAGTCCTCTAATGACTTGTTCGCATCCTTTAATTTCCCAACAGGCGATCCAAATCCATGTGCGTGATAATGTACATCATGTCCTTGCAATAATTTATCATTAAAAGCAAGTGAACTTGGACCTGTAGTATTAATATATTTGATTGCTTGATTATCATCTGTATACACTTTACTAAACACTCCAGATACTTGCAATCCGGAACTAAATACTGCTGTACAAATATTTTTACATTCAATGGCCTTTGATATACCTTCAAGTCCACCAACCCTGTAAGCCATTGTTTTCTCAAACTGTTCAAGTACATCAATTAAGTTCTGAAAAGTAGGGGTAACAAAAAGTTGCGGTTGTTCTTTTGTAATATCATATCCATAGCTTAATGCATCTATGGTGTATTCAATTTTTTTAACCTTAGGATCCATGCATGAGGCACTTTCACCAATAGACGAAAGTAAACCTGCTCCGTAAATTTTTGGTTGCTCAATGGAACCAATCAAGCCATACTCTACTGTCCACCATTGAAGTCTACTTAATAAAGCCATTTCGGAAGGAGCTCCTAAATTTTGTTGATTGTATAAAACCAAAGCTTCAGCTTCCGCTAATTTTTGTTGGTCTACATTGGGCATTTCCTTTAAAATAGAAAGTGCTCTGATAGATTCATACAAAGCATAATCCTTAGAAGAAAACAATGCTTTAGTTCCTAACTTACCTAAATAACTCAAATACTTATTGTAATTGGCATCACTTATAATTGGTGCATGCCCCGCAGATTCATGAATGATGTCTGGTGCCGATGTGTATTCAATATGTTCTAGTTGTCTGATATCGGCTGCAATAACTAAAACCCTATATGCTTGAAATTCCATAAAAGCTGCTGGTGGAATAAACCCATCTACTGTTACTGCTCCCCAACCTATAAGAGTTAATGCATCATTTATTTCTTGTAAACTTGGAATTTTCTCAATAGTAAGTCCTGCTTTCTTAAGGCCGGGTATGTATGGATAATAAGCTACATTTTTTAAATAACTATAATTCTGACGCATTACATATCGCCAAACTGCATGATCAACAGGTGTGTACTTTTCATATACTTGAGGCACGATATACTTTCTTAGATGCAATGGTAAATTTGCTACTTGTGCGTTTTTATAGTCAAAAAAGGTACTCATATAAATAGGTAAGATTTACAAGTGCAATAATACTAACTAATGATAGTTTTTTCAAATAATCATTTTAACCACTTATTCATATCGGATCTGAGATGGGGTTATATGAATTAGGCATTAAACTTCAGGCAGCAACGCTGGCAAAGCTTACTATTTATTGTTCCTTTAATTTAAGCTTCGTAAATACCTGTAAATGAGGCAAAGCAAGCACAGAAAGGCTAATAAATAGCAGTGTAAATATCCCTGAAGAGTCCTTACTATTCAGGGTTAAAAATGTAATGTAGGCAAATCCAAACCAGGCCATAATGGAAAAAGGCAAGGCTTTAAAAAGTAACCCGCCCCAGCCAGTAAGGGTATTGGCTATTTTAAAATTAATCCTGATTTTGTCAAACGAAAGGATGGAATGCCAAAATCCAAAATAAAAGGTAAAGCTAATCCAAAGTGGCATGTATAAAACAAAAAATATGAGCAACAAGGTTTGTAATAATGAGTAGAAGTAATTATTCTTTTTTGAAAAGAAATAGTCTTTATAAAAAAATAGCAGGCCATACACAGTAGCGATGGTAACTAAAGTAAAAGGATAAATTTTTTGAGCCAACTGTACTAAAAATTCTTTTTGTATAGACGACCTCCCCATTTTTAAAAAGATATCCAAGGCAAAGTGAATGTTCTTGGTTAGTAAAAACAAAATCCATGCAAAACCAAGTAAAGTAAAAATAAACTTATGTAAAAAAAGTGTTGATTTACCCATCCAATCCATTTCGCCAAAATGATAAGCAGTTATGATAATAAAAATAATTAATGCGAGTATTGGGAAAAAATACCAAATGCCGGCATACAATAAAATATTAGCCAGGTATTTGATTAAAAAGATATTTTGATGCTTATCCGTTTTTTGTAAATGCTGATCAATATACAAATCCAATGCACCATGTGGTACACCAAATAATATAAGTATAAAAATTAAAAAAGAAATTTGAGTAGTAGCACTGGGTGTAAAAAAAAGTTCAACAAGGTATAATACAAGCGCAAATAACATTAAATAGGATCTTAACTTTATTTGCATAATTAGATATTAAAAAAAATGGGGCAAGAAAATTCTTGCCCCATGCTAAAACCAATTGTATTAAGCAGCTTTTCTACTTAAGCTATAAATAACTAAACCGAAACCAATTTTGTTAACAGCATCGCCAATATTGTAAATGATATTCATATCAATACCCATATTTGCAAAGCTAGCATACCATTGTCCATTAGCAGTTCCAATTAAATATCCTAATGGATAAATTGCCCATCCAACTAGTATGAACCAGCCTAAAGCGGTATTCGCTGAAGCAACTGCAGAACCTGCACTTGTAGCTAATTTCTTAACATCTCCTAACCAAACTTCATATACGATGTAGAAGTAAGCTGCAGCACTTAAAGTACCCCATAAAGTTGCGCTCTCTGGTGCAACCGCTTCACCCCAGTATCCTGTAACTAACATTACAACTGAAGCAAAGATCATTTTCCATAATAAACTTTGTTTACCACCTGCTTTTTTAGTGATTAAATAAAATTCAACGCACATCAAAGGCACAGTTAATAACCAATCCACATAACGGAAGAATGTAGGAGAAGCTTTTAATTGAGCAGCTTGTAAAGTAATTTTTTTACTTTCAATGTCAAATGCCTGTGCTGCCATTTGAGATGCGAAATAATCTCTCATGTAGTAATAGTGAACAGCAGCGATGAAAGTGATTAAACCAGAGATAAGAACAGAGGTTCTCCATTCTTTGCTCGTGTTACCTACTTCCATAAAGAAGAATACGGCAGCAGCCATCATAGCCATAGTGCCTATGAAAAAAGTAAAAGAAACATAGTCAGTTTTCGCGATCGGAAGAACGCCTGACAAAAGAGACAAATGATCCATATTGTTGAGTTTTGGTGAACAAATTCATTCACAACCCTACACAGTTTCATTACGGCTGTCATTATAGTTTTCTTATACAA
Source organism: Bacteroidota bacterium (assembly GCA_947461015.1). Lineage (GTDB taxonomy): Bacteria > Bacteroidota > Bacteroidia > Chitinophagales > Chitinophagaceae > Sediminibacterium. Next base: position 8,298 of record CANHIR010000024.1, read on the forward strand.
TAATGCAAAGCAATAGCAAATCAATCGTTGTTCTATAACAACATTAAGATAGAATAAAAGTTCAAAGTTTAACAATAAATATTGTTAAACGATTTTAGTCGTAGACATAAAAACATTATATGATACAGGATAATCATATGCCTAATTTAATAATTTTATGTTTTATTATCTGTATAATAATTAATTACATATAAAAAAAGGCCATCATTTAAGATGGCCTAAATCAAACAAGACATGTTCAAGTTTAACCAAAACCCTATTCGAAAAATTTAACTTCCCCAGAACTAATATCATGGATCCCCCCAACAATACCTATTTCTCCATTTTTTACCATCTCTGCAATGATCGGACTTTTTACCAAAATATTTTTTACAGACAACTTGACATTTAATTCAGCTACATTTTCAACAAAAATTGAATTAGACGCATTTCTATTAGCAATGGTTGTATCCTCTAATTCCACTGCTGGTTTTATCTTCTCAATAAGTCCAGTTAAATTACCTAAAGCCACATTATCACAAGCGCCTTTCACTGCTCCACATTTTGTATGCCCTAAAACAATGATAGTCTTTGCACCCGCAACCTTACATCCAAATTCCATACTTCCTAGTATATCCTCATTCACCACATTCCCAGCAATTCTAATGCTAAATACATCTCCTAAGCCCTGATCAAAAATTAATTCAGCAGATGTTCTACTGTCAATACAACTTAAAATGACAGCAAATGGATGTTGACCGTCCGATGTATCGTTGGCTTGTTGTAAAAGATTGCGGTTAACTTTTAAATTATTGATAAATCTTTTATTCCCCTCTTTTAATAATTCCAAAGCCATTTGAGGCGTAATGGAGGTTTGCATTTCTTTAGTTAATGTTTTCATTTTATTTTTTGATTTTTAAAAAGACAGATTATTATATAGTACAAATTGAAGCTGACCTCTTGTACTATTTTTTTGTGCCTGAATCAAATAACCTGTTTCTATTCTAATTTCATTACTTATGGAATATCCAAGACCTGCATAAAAACGATTTCGGTCAAATTTTTTATGCTTCATATCAACAAACAACTCATTGAAAAAAGATGCATACACCGAACTTTTACTTAACCCTTTTTGATTAAGTGGTCTTTGAACAGATAAAAAATATCTAGACCTAAGGCCAAATTCATTTGGAAGAAATCTTTCTTCTAACCTTACTCTATGGGTAGCATAAAGATTTTTAAAGCTTTGTTTAAAAAGGTATTGCTGATAAATTCGCTTTTCTTCCAAATCAGGTTTATCCAGATACGCATCGGAAAAATTTGTTTGAGCAAAAGCAACTCCTAGCAAAAAATTATTGTTCCCTGGTGTAATATTATAGCCAAGCCCAGCCCTCAATATTAATTGGCTTTTTTGATCTGGCACTTGCCTTAATCGATACTGAAAGTCTGATTGTATATTCCAATTATTGTTAATTTTCTGATTGCCAAAATATACAAACCAAGTACCGTCTGAATTGTCTTGGCTATATGAAACCAATGAGCAGATCAGCAATAGACTCAATATAAAATATCTTTTAAGCGCAATCATTTTCCTTAAGGTTTGAAATTTATTTTCTCCACTTGAATATTTTTCGTTTTCGCATTTAACTCATAATCATAAATTATTTCAATTACATCATAAGCAAGAGACTTTGAATTGGTACAATCAATAATTACTTTGCTATTTGAAGGGATTGAATCAAGTGTGTTTAATAAACTAGCTTTATTGAAGAAGGATACTTCTTCGGCAAGCACTAAATGGTGAAGCGCTATCCCATTTTCATCACTTACAATATCCTTTACATGATGTGAATTACGATAACTATGTCTTAATGTATAAAAAATACCAACTAATATACCCACCGTAATACCTTTTAAAAGATCGGTAGCAAGTATTGCAACAATGGTTGCTAAGAAGGGCATAAACTGCTCCCAGCCTAGTTTATACATTTGCTTAAACAAACTAGGTTTTGCTAGTTTATAACCTACCATCAATAAGATCGCAGCTAAGGAAGCAAGCGGAATTAAATTTAAAACACTTGCAATAAAAATAGCGCTAATGAGTAAAAATATGCCGTGAAAAATAGCAGACAATTTTGTCTTGCCTCCAAAATTTATATTTGCAGAACTTCTTACAATTACTTGCGTAATAGGCAATCCTCCAATTAAACCTGAAACCATATTACCTAGTCCTTGTGCTTTTAACTCTCTATTGGTAGGTGTTATTCTTTTATCTGGATCTAATTTATCAGTTGCCTCTACACATAATAAGGTTTCTAAACTTGCTACAATTGCAATAACAATAGCAATTTTCCATACTTCGAAATTCTTTAGCGCCGAGAAATCAGGAAATGTAAACTGTCCAAAAAAACTTTGCATTGAATTTGGAACTGGAATAGAAACAACTTGTTTCGCATTTAAAGTATAAGGTAGCATTCCTTTTGAATAAGCAATATTCATAAAAATACCTAATGCCACCACTACGATTGGACCTTGAATCAATTGAAAGATTTTGTGTTTTTTAGTGAGTACGGTGTCCCATAAAATGATAATGGCTAATGAAATACTAGCTATGATTATTGCACCAGGTGTAATGTACTCTAACGCTTTACTAATTTCAGAAAAGGTATTTTGACCGTCTGCTTGTAAAAATGCATCATCTCCTTCTGCATCTTTATCCCAACCTATGGCATGTGGAATTTGTTTTAAAATAATTAATAACCCAATACCCGTTAACATGCCTTTTATAACAGAACTTGGGAAAAAGTAAGCAATAAAACCTGCTTTAGCATATCCCAATAGTAATTGTAAAATACCGGCCAATACCACAGCGGTTAAAAAAGCTTGATAAGATCCCCCCAGGGTTCCAATTGAGGTTAGTACAATTACAGCTAGTCCTGCAGCCGGACCACTAACCCCTAGTGGCGAACCACTAGCCATACCTACAACTATTCCACCAACAATGCCAGCAATAATGCCTGCAAATAAGGGAGCCCCGGATGCCAATGCAATTCCAAGACACAATGGAAGAGCAACAAAGAATACCACAATACTAGCGGGCAAGTCGTTTTTTAAATGTTTAAAAGCGTTCATTTGGCTCATTTTTAAGATTATTGCTCAAACATAGTAATAATATTTTAAATAATAGTATTACTATTATAGATAATTGTAAAATATTTTTTATTAGTTTTGTTAAAATATAAGGGTAAACCCTCCACTTTATGAAATTAGAAGTACAAATTAAGATGAACCCCTCCCTATTTCTAAGGGATCCCGAACAATCAGAACTGGGAAGGAATATTATAAAATTCAGTATTGAATTAATACAAAAGAATGGTTTTGAAGCATTTACGTTTAAAAAAGTAGCGGATGCCATTGGCACTACTGAAGCGAGTGTGTATAGGTATTTTGAAAACAAACATAAACTTTTAGTTTACATTATATCATGGTATTGGGGCTGGCTTCAATTTCAAATAAATTATCAAACCAATAATATTATAGACCCAGTTGTGAAAATGAAAATGGTCATTAAAATGCTTGCCACCAATGTGGAAGATGATGTAATGACAAGCCATGTTGATGAATCCAAACTACATCAAATTTTAATTACAGAGGGCTCTAAAGCATATTTAACCAATCATGTAGGTGAGGATAATAAACAACAATTTTTTAAGCCTTATAAAGAATTATGCAACAAAGTGGTAGATATCATATTGGAACTGAATCCAAAATATAAATACCCACATTCATTGGCATCAACAATCATTGAGGTTGCACATTTGCAAATATTTTTTATGAACAATTTGCCCTCTTTAACCGATTTTGATAAAACACAAAAAGTAGACCAAATTGTTGAATACATTGACAATATGGTGTTTTCAACCTTAAAATAGTAAAACACAAATCATAAAAAAATGGGAAATAATATAACCATTAAAAGTTCACTTGGAAAGTTTTTTAAAATAATAAGATTTGAGCGAAAAGAGATTATTGCCATTTACTTTTATGCCGTCTTAAGCGGGATCATTCAGCTTTCTCTTCCACTAGGTATTCAAACAATAATAAATTTTTCCCAAGCAGCAGCTGGAATTGGAAACTTACCAGTTTCCATAATTGTATTAATTATGATTGTTCTAGTTGGCATTTTAGTGTCTGGTATTTTACAAGTGAACCAAATGAAAATTGTAGAGAAGATTGAACAAAGTATCTTTACAAGATTTTCTTTAGAATTTGCACACAAAATTCCTAAGATAGAAAGTAGTGAGTTGAATAATAATCATTTACCTGAATTAATGAACCGCTTTTTTGAAATTATAAATATTCAAAAGGGTTTATCAAAAATTTTACTAGATATTCCATTGGCTATCATTCAAATTCTATTCGGTTTAATTTTATTGTCATTTTATAATTCTATCTTTATAATATTAGGCATGTTGTTGATTTTATTGCTGTTTTTCATTTTCAAATACACAAATAACAAAGGATTAGCTGCTTCTTATAATGAAAGCGGGGATAAATATGAAGTTGCTAGTTGGTTAGAAGAAATTGCTAGGTCATATAAAACATTTAAAATATCAAGTCAACATAATTATCACTTAATTAAAACAGATAATTTAGTTAACGATTACTTAGTTTCAAAAACCAAGCATTTTGAAATATTAAAATTCCAATACTGGAGTTTAATAGTGTTTAAGTTACTCATTTCTGCAATGATGTTAATTATTGGTGCAGTATTGTTAATTAAACAACAACTAAATATTGGGCAATTTATAGCAGCTGAAATAGTGATTTTGCTCATTTTATCTGCCGTTGAAAAATTAATACTTAATTTGGAAGTAGGTTATAACATTTTAACAGGGGTGGAAAAACTTGGTGTAATAAGCGATAAAAAAATAGAGGAAAAAGGTATCGCCCCATATGTCCAAAATGGAAATGGTACGTCTATAGAAATACAGCACCTGAATTTTAAATTTGAGGACAGTCGTCCACTTTTAGAAAATATAAATTTCGAAATCACATCTGGATCTAAAGTCTGTATAATGGGTGATGGTGGATCTGGGAAATCAATATTATTAGAAATTATTGGAGGTACCCTAAAAAATTACGATGGTATTCTTAATATCAACAACATACCATTAAGTAATATAAACCAAACTACCTATAGAAATCATATTGGCATATTTTATAATGAACAAGATATTTTCAATGGAACGGTTTATGATAACATTTGCTTAGGAAACGAAAATATAAGTCCCGATGAAATAATGAAACTTGCAGAAATATTGGATATTAATGAATTCATTAGTTTGTTGCCTGAAGGATTGTATAGTCAATTACAAGCTACAGGCAAGGGATTAAGTACCATTATTGCTAAAAAGTTACTGCTACTAAGAGCCATGGTAAATAAACCCGAATTGCTCATCTTAGATGAACCTTTTGAATTAGCAGGTGCAGCCTCCAGTATGAAAATATCAAATTACTTGTTAGATATTAAAAATACAACCTGCATAATTGCAACTGGGTATATTCCATTTGCCAAAAAAGCAGACATAATTATATGCTTGGAAAAAGGAAGCATTAAGCATATTGGCAAACCAGATTCTATTTTACCCTTATTAAATGAAATATGAAAAGAACAATAAATAATATCATCACTGAAACAAATTATACTCCAAAATCTATTAGGACTATTTATAGGTCTAATAGAAATAGTAAAATTGGATACTGGCTTTTAGGGGTATTTTTATTTTTATTTTTAGTGCTTTTTTTACCTTGGACACAAAACATTTCAAGCACAGGACATGTTACCACTTTATACCAAGACCAACGTCCCCAACAAATAAACACAGTGATCCCAGGTAAGATCATAAAATGGTATATTAAAGAAGGTGATGTTGTAAAGAAAGGAGATACACTACTTCAACTAGCAGATACTAAAGACGACTACTTAGATTCAAATTTGGTAGAAAGAACTAAAGATCAACTGGTATCTAAGGAACAAAAGTTGATGTATTACAACGAAAAAATTAATGCAATTGAACTTCAAATTAACGCAATAGAAAATAATAGAGCGCTGAAAATAAATGCTTATGAAAACAAAATTGAGCAGTACAAACGAAAATTAATAAGCGATAGCGCTGAAGTGATTGCAGCAGAAGTAGATTATAAAATTGCAAATGAGCAGCTAACAAGGGGTAAACAACTATTTAACCAAGGCGCAATTTCCTTGGTAGAACAAGAAAGAAGAACAGCTCAAAATAATAAAACATTAGCGGTTTTAACCGAAAAACAACAAAAGTTACTAAATACAAAACAAGAGATTAACATTATTAAAATTGATATTAATTCAATTAGTCAAGAAGCAGACGACAAAATATTTAAATCGAGAAGTGAAATTGCCACCTCAAGAGGTGAAATTGCCGGAACCGATGGCGAGGTTGCAAAAAATAAAAATATATTGGCAAACTATATTAGTAGAGGTAATCAAAAATGGCTAATTGCACCCCAAGATGGACAAATCATTAAAGCAAAAAAATCCGGAATTAATGAAATAGTAAAAGAAGGGGAAATGATTGTTGAGATGGTGCCTACAAATATTGACAACGCTGTTGAGCTATTTATAGACCCAATGGACTTAATGCTAATTAATCCGGGCCAACAAGTACGATTAATATTTGACGGATTTCCTGCAATTGTATTTTCGGGTTGGCCAGAAAATAGTTATGGTACTTTTTCAGGTGTCGTTTCCATGGTGGAAAACAATAGAAATGAAAATGGCAAATTTAGAATACTTGTAATTCCAGATAATCAACAAAAAAAGTGGCCAAAAGAATTAAAAACAGGTACAGGCGTAAAGGGATTTGCACTTTTGAAAACCGTACCAATTTGGTATGAATTGTGGCGTCAGATTAACGGATTCCCTCCAGAATATTATAAGGTAAAAGCAATAAATAAAAACACGAAGTAAAATGACGGCACTAAAATACATATATACCCTTGTTCTAATTAGTGTATTTGGGTGTGCAATTGGACAAGAAAAAAATCTTAGCATAGATAATGCCTTAGATATTGTAAGAAAATATCATCCTGTCATTAGGCAGTCTTTTTTGAGAAACGAAATTTCAAAAAACGAACTCTTGGCCTCAAAGGGGGTTTTTGATCCTAGCATACAGGTTAATTCCCAAGAAAAAACATTCGACAACAAACAGTATTATAAATATAATTCTACAGAACTAAAAATTCCAATCTGGTATGGAATTGATATAAAAGCCGGGACTGAAAATAATTATGGTGAAAAAATAGATCCCACATTAACTAAAAATAAGTCGGCATTTGTAGGCGTTAGCATGGACCCATTTAGAGGGCTACTTGTAGATAAAAGAAAATCAATAATAAATCAAGCAAATAATATTGTTGAGCTTACAAAAAATGAACAACTTTTAATTATCAATGATTTAATGCTAGATGCTACAACTGCATACTGGAACTGGGTTTCCGCATTTTATAATAACGCATTATTAATAAAATCGGTTCAAAGCAATAAGGATCGTTATGAAGTAATAAAAAAGTCATACCTCTCCGGAGATAGAGCTCCAATTGACACCACAGAAGCTTTAACTCAATTACAAAATTTTGAAATATTACAAACTCAATCTGCTGTAGAATTGCA
>CANHIR010000025.1 GCA_947461015.1 Bacteroidota bacterium
AAAGAGGATAGTGTTGAGTATTATGTAATAGATAAATCAGTATTGGATTCAAAAGCATTAAATGCATCTACTGTTGTTACAAAATATGGTTCGCTTCGGTTTGAATTATTAGAAAATATTGATTTAACAAAAATTTCAAAGGAAGCAAATATTACTTATATAGATGTAAGTAAAATTAAGTGGCCCTTGCTTTTAAGAACTTGGACCGCCACAGATTATTTTTACCCTTTTGGATTAGGGAAAAAGAAAAAATTACATCAATTTTTATCAGACCTAAAATTAGGTCCTGCATTAAAAAAACAGGTCTTGGTATTAACTACAGGGAACCGTATAGTATCTGTGGTTGGGAAAAGATTGGATGACCGATTCAAAATAGGTCCAAATACCCCAATTTGTTTAAAGATTACTTGGCAAGAATTACCCTAATAGAGACATATTTTACCATTATTTTGATATTTTTATAGAGGCTCAGATGTATAAAAATATTTAATAATATAATGTCTTTTCAACCCATTACAAAATTGTTATTATTAATCATGTTTTGCATGGTTAGTAATTGTATGGTAAATGCACAAGACTTTTCAAATAAGGGGAAGGATTTTTGGGTTGGTTATGGCAGCCATGTTTCTATGTACACAGGGACAGGTATTCCAAATACAACAGGTGGCCCTCAGGATTTGGTTTTATACTTCACCTCCGATCATGATGCTACTGTAACAGTGGAAATTCCATCGGTTGGTTATTTGAAAACGTATCCCGTAAAAGCAAACACAGTAACTGTTTCTGATGCAATTCCAAAAACGGGAACACAGGATGCAAGAATTACTGCCGAAGGTAAATCGGATAAAGGAATACATATTACATCCGACTATGCGATTATTGCATATGCACATATCTATAACAATAGTATTTCTGGGGCAAGTTTACTTTTCCCAACCAATACTTTAGGTCGTTCCTATTATTCCATAAACTATAAACAGGAATCTAACAGTCCTTTTTCTTATTGTTATGCTTATGTGATTGCTACTGAAGATTCAACCAACGTAGAAGTTATATTGAGTGCTAACACGGAAGGCGGATTTAAAAAAGGGGATACCATAAAAGTGGAACTAAACAAAGGGCAGATTTACAATGTATTTGGTAAAGTATTAAGTACAAGCGCAAGTGCTTCCACTGGAGAGGACTTAACAGGCACCCTAATAAGATCGGTTGCTACGGCTACAAGTACTTGTAAAAGAATAGCCGTTTTTTCAGGTTCAGGTAAAATTGGAATTTATAATAACAATTCAAAGACTGCCGATAATTATATTCAACAAGCCTTCCCGGCAAATGCATGGGGTAAAAAATATTTAACTGTGCCCACGGCAAAAATGACGAATAATATTTATAGGGTTGCAGTAAGTGATCCCGCGGCTGTGGTTAAATTGAATGGGGTTACTTTGCCATCAACTTCATTGGTGAATAATTTTTATTATGAATTTGTTTCAAATGCTGCAAATGGAATTGAAGCCGATTTGCCAATTATGGTTGCTCAGTACATTACTACTACCGGTAGTTATGGGAACAGTAATAATAACAATGGTGATCCTGAGATGATCTATTTAAGCCCCATTGAACAAACTATAAATAAAGTAACCATTAACTCTACACCTTTTGCGAACATTGTAGATACTTTGCATTATGTAAATATTGTACTTCCCAAAGGGGCAACTGCTTCATTAAAAGTAGACGGGGTTACGCCCACAAATTTTGCCCCACATCCAGGGGATGCAAATTATGTTTACTATCAAGTTAATTTACGTTCAGGTTCACATACGATAGTTGCGGATTCTGGATTTAATGCAATTGCATATGGTTATGGAAGTGTTGAAACCTATGGATATAATGCAGGGACCAATGTCATTGATTTATATCAAAAGCTAACTGTGAACAATCAGTTTGGTACTGTAAAGCTTCCTGCCACATGTAGAGGTACGCCATTTAAAGCTTCTATTACATTGCCTTACCAGCCGCTTTCTTTAGTATGGAATATTCCAAAGTATCCAAATATTCCACCTAACTATGCGCCAGTATATGATTCAACTTATATAGTGAATGGGAGAACTATTTATAGGTATACTTTAAATCAATATCTAACATATGATAGTATAGGGAATTATAATTTTCAAATTAAAGTATACAATCCAACAGGGGATGGATGCAGCGGTGAGCAAATTATAGATTTTGAACTGGTAGTGTATAAACCACCTGCCGCCAATTATTCTTTAAAGAGTGCACATTGTTTAGGGGACAGTTTATATTTAAGTGATAATTCATTGATTGGACCAGATGATAGAAAGTTAATTGCATATAATTGGAAAGTAGGAACGGCTCCTTTTGTAAATGCAAAAAATTATACTTCAAAATCTACCATTGCCGGGACTATTCCTGTTCAATATTTTGTTATCACAGATATAGGTTGTTTGAGTGATACACTTTTGACTGAGGTGAAAATTGACAGTATTCCTATTGATAATTTTATTTTGCAGCCAATAAAATGCTTAGGGAAGGATATGTTATTTACAGATAGTTCATATGCAAAAAGAGGAACTACTATATCAAAGTGGATATGGAATTTCGGAGACGGAAAGATAGATAGTTTAAATTCCAATAGTCCTGTTCGTCATACTTATGATTCTGCCAAAAATTATGATGTTCATTTAACATTACAAACCTCAAATGGCTGTACTGTGGATACGATAAAAAATTTTAAAGTTAATCCCAATCCATTGGTTGGCTTTATGCTTCCTAAAATATGTTTGAGAGATGCCTATGCAGAATTTACCGATACTACTAGCATTGCAGACCGCACAAATAGCTTTAAATACCTTTGGAATTTTGGCGAACCTCTTAATACGCTGTCGCCAAATACAAGTTCGGATCAAAATCCGAGGCATCGATATTTAAATCCGGGGACGTATCAAGTAAATGAAAAAGTTACTAGTGTAAATGGTTGTGTGGCAGATACAACCATGTCATTTACTGTGAATGGATCATTCCCTAAATCAAACTTTACTATTATTGATTCGTCAGCTTTGTGTTCAAATTTACCTGTTCAATTAAATAACACATCTACTGTGGATATAGGATCTATTGGGAAATTGGTTATTTATTGGGACTATGCAAATAATCCATTAGATACCACTATTGATAATAGTCCAACGATTAATAAAATTTATAAACACAATTTTTCTAATTTTCATTTTCCGGATAAAATGAAGTATAATATTAAACTCGTTTCTTTTTCAGGGGGTACCTGCTCTGATGAAAAAACAGATTCTATAAATATTGTACCTCCTCCACAAAGTTTTAGTATCACTTCCTCTAAGGATTATTTATGTGTTAAAGACTCTATTGCGTTCACGCCAAACATAACAGGTGGTACACCTGCTTATACATATCAATGGAATGTAGACAACGCAGCAGCTAGTATTAAAAATAACATTTTAACTGGAATTTCTAAAGGTACAGTTAAGGTGTCTGTTAAAGTAAAAGACACAAAACAATGTTTATATAATTATGACCAAATTAAATCAATAGAAGTTAGAGATCTCCCTATTTCAAAAATACAAGCTAGAGATACCAACATATGTAACCAAGATCCGGTTGTATTGACTGCACAAACAAGTAATCAATATAAATGGTATTTGAATAATGCATTGTATACTTCAACAATTGTGGATACTTTAGCTACTACTAAACCTGGTTTTTATAAATTACAAGTAAATGATGGATTTTGCAATTCATTGTTTTCAGATTCATTGCAAATTTATCAATACATTATCCCAAAATTTACATTTAGCAATACAAAATACATTTGTGTAAACTCACCTGTAAGAATTGTAATGAATGATATCATTCCAAAAGGCACTCATTTTTTATGGAATTTTGGAGACACTACTTCTTCTACTTCTTTAAATCCCCAAACCCATAATTACAATAAAAAGGGTGGATACAGCATAGGCTTAACTTATACAAATGACTATTGTCCAAAATACAATGGCAATGTAATGGGGGATTCAATACTGGTTGTTGATCCATTAAAAGGAGGAAGTTATAGCATGTTTGTCTTATTAGGGGTTGATACCTTATTAACTAAAATTAAATTGGATTCAGGTTACACTTCATATGCCTGGTCTCCAGGGATTTATTTGTCTAATCCTACTATTGCAAATCCTATTTTTAATGGAATGCAAACCACGGATTATTTATTAACCAGAACCGATACAGCGAGTAACTGCCAAATTGTAGATAACTATCGTATTGTTGTAACCGGAGACGTTTTGGTGGTAATACCAAAAGCGTTTACTCCGAACAGAGATGGATTAAATGATGTACTAAAAATAGAATATGGTGTTGGTGTAAAGACCTTTAATTATATTAAAATATTTAATCGTTGGGGTAACATTGTCTTCGAATCAAATAATGTAAATGCAAGTTGGGATGGGAGGTATAATGGCAGGGATCAGGAAATGGATGCCTATACTTATTTAATTGATTATATTACATTTAAAAATGAGCATATTTCCAAGACAGGCTCAGTCATTTTAATAAGATAAATGAATCATAAATTTAAAATACTTGTCTTTGTTATTGCCTTCATTTATGGTGGCAATTGTTTTGGGCAAACTCCATTTATGTCACAGCCATTTGTCGCCACAAAATTCTTTAATCCAGCAACAGTTGGTTTCGGAGACAATAATCAATTTCAGAGTTTTTATAGAAATCAATTTTCTGGTGTTGGTGATCCTTATAGAACCCTTGGCGTTGGAGCAGATTTTGCGTTGTTTAAAAATGAAGAAAATGACGGGTTTAATAATTTTGGAATGGGAATACAAGCGGTTTCTGAACAGGTTTTGAATGGCATTTTAAAAACCAATGAAATTACATTTAGTTTAGCCAATAGAGTTTTTTTGGATAAAGATAGAACGCGTTATATTTCGCTAGGTATAAGCACAACTATGATAAATAGAAATATTGACCGCAATGCGCTCACTTTTGGGGATCAATATAATTCGGGTAGATTGTTTAATCCTACAAGTATGGAAGCTATTGGGGATTTTCCTGTTAAATTTTCAACGAATGGTGGTGTGATGTATACCCAATTTTCACCAGAAACTTTCTTACAATTCGGAGGCAGTACTTATTATATTAACAGAAGCTCAAATACACAGGTGTATGGGAACTATAATCAGACATTTCAATTTATTTCTACTTTGAATTTTGAAAAAAAGTTATTTGATGAAAAAACGTTTTTTGTGCATGCCAATTATCAAAATAGGACAGAAGCGGAGTTTTTCTACTTGGGTGGTGCAATAGGGCTGCCCATTCAATCTTATTATGAAAAAAATAATCGATTGTATTTAGGCTGCTTTTATCGTTCAAGTGATGCGTTGGTTCCTTATGTTGGAATGCTTTACAATAAATATAAAATAGGGGTGACCTATGATGTATATAAGAATAAAATGACATTATCCAACTTACATCCTCAAACATTGGAATTTACATTATCTACATATTTAGGCAGGAACAGTTCAAAAAACTTGAAAAGTATATTCAACTAATTTGAATAGAAAATTATTTTATATTATCATTGGATTGTTATTATCAATTCAAAATTTTGCTCAAACTGATACTGAATTTTGGTTTGCAGCACCTGCAATTACACCTGGACACGAAAATAAACCTATTGTATTGAGAATGACAAGTTACAGTAAGCCTGCAATTGTTACTATTTCTCAACCAGCCAATCCTGCATTTGAACCCATTATTATAAACTTGAATAGTAATTCAACAGTCACAAGAGATATTACTAGTTATTTGAATTCTATTGAAACAAAACCAAGTGGAACAATTGTTAATACTGGTATAAAAATTAGCGCTACCGCAAATATCTCTGCTTATTATGAAGTGGGCACTTTTTATAATCCAGAAATATTCCCTTTAAAAGGAAGTAATGCAAAAGGAAATAATTTTATTATTCCTTCGCAAATGGATTTATTTAATCAAGGTTCGATTACGCCTATTCCAAATAATGGTTTTGTTATTGTTGCCACGGAGGATAATACAGTTGTTGATATTAATTTAAAACAACCTGATGGGAATGGACATCCAATTGGTACATTCCAAGTTATATTAAACAAAGGACAAACCTATGCAGTAATTGGAAGTAGTACGAATGGTTTATTGCACTTAGGGGGTACTCAAGTAAAATCTAATAAGGCTATATGTATCACTATTTTTGACGATTCCATTTTGTTAGATGGTAGTTTTGATTTAGCAGGCGATCAAATTGTTCCTGTAGGTAATACGGGGACAGAATTCATTATTGTAAGAGGAGCGCTAAATGGGAGGTCATTGCCAAGTAACACTGATTTTTATTATATTTTTGCAACAGAGGATGGGACTGCTATTTATGAAAGTGGATCTGTCATTGCTGTAGCAACCATTAATAAAGGAGATTTTTACAAAGGGCAATTAAGTGGGAATAGTGTATATATTAATAGTTCAAAACCAGTTTATGTTTTGCAATTTACAGGAGTAGGCACCGAAGTTACGGAGACTTCTCTCCCTAGCATTAAATGTACAGGTTCTGATGTAGTAAGTTTTGTTAGATCTACCAATGAATTATTTTATCTTAACTTGATTTGCAAAGCGGAGGATGTAAATAATTTTAGCTTGAATGGATCCACTGGTATTATAAATGCAAATTTATTTTTTGATGTCCCTGGTGCGACGGGTTGGAAAGCGGCAAGAATTAATACGACGAATTTACCTACACTTAATACATTAATTCCAAATGGAGTAGCTACTTCGATTAGTAATAGTTCGGGATTGTTTCACCTAGGTTTTTTAAATGGAGGGGGAAGCTCAGGGGCAAGACTAGGTTATTTTTCCAATTATAGTAAAGTAGCCATGACGCCCAATTTAGTTACAAGTTCTTGTTTAGGTAGCGATATCCAATTGGCGGCGAAGCAATTAAATAATGTTATTTATAATTGGACGGGACCTAAAAATTTCACGAGTTCCATTTACAATCCAGTTATACCTAAAGCGACTTTACTAGATTCAGGTTATTATTATGTTCAGGCAACAGTTCCTGGTTGTGGGACTTCATTGGACAGTATACGTATCACAATTAATCCTTTGCCAACCATCCAATTGGTAAAATCCCTGGATACGGTTTGTTTAGGAAATAGTAAATCCATTCATTTTTCAATGACGGGGAAAGCTCCCTGGAATTTAGTATATACAGATGGAGTTAAAAGGGATACTTTAAAAAATATAATAAATGTAAACTCCAGTTTCTCAGTTAAGCCTCCTGTTTCAACAATCTATCAAATTAAAAACTTAATTGACTCAAATGCCTGTGCTTTGGATGCTGCAAGCTTAGTGTATGATACCCTTAAAGTAAACGCCTTGCCTGTAGCGAATTTTAATTACTCATCTATACGGTGTGAAAAAAATGCAATTACATTTACGGATCAATCTTCTGCAAATTTAGATACCTTATCAAAATGGTATTGGGACATGGGCAATGGGATTAAATATGCGCTAAATAGCCCCAATGCTTTTAATAACTTATATACAAACTGGGGAAAAGATACAGTAAAGTTGATGGTAGAATCCAGTTTGGGTTGTAAGAGTGATACTTTGGTAAAAGTAATTACCATAAATCCATTACCCCTAGTTGGTTTTACCATTCCCAATGTATGTTTGGATGGAGGAAAGGCTGTTTTTAATGATACAACAAAATATAAAGCAAGTCCAACTGGGTTTACTTATCAATGGAACTTTAATGCTGGAGGGGCACCAATCACTCCTGGCCCCACTTTTTCTGCTGCGCAAGCAAGTTTAAAAAGTCCTGCTGTATTATATAATATTGGAGGAGATTATCAGGTGCAATTAAAAGTAACGACAAGTGATGGTTGTTTGGATTCTTTAACACAAGCATTTACCATTAATGGCTCTTTTCCTAAAGCTAGTTTTACTGTTTTAAAAAATACAACACTATGTAGTAATGAGGCAGTTGTAATTAAGGACAGCTCTTGGGTATATCCTGGCAAGGTAGGCGTTTTGCATATTTTTTGGGGAGATGGGAAAGACACCATTATAAATGATAGTAAAATTGGCAATTTTTATTCCCATTTATATGGTAATGCAGTAGCGAACAATAATTATAATATTCAGGTACAAGCATATTCTGGGGGCACTTGTAATGATAATATGTCAAAATCTATTGAAATTGTAAAACCACCAACAAGTGTATCATTGCAAACGGATAAAAATTATGTTTGTATTAATGATTCAATGCTCATTGTTCAAACCATAAATGGTGGTGTTCCTCCATTTAATTATCTGTTAAGTTCAGACAATGCGAGCGCATACATAAAGGGGAATAAAATTTATGGATTAACCAACGGTGATGTAAAAGTGGGGATGAAAGTAACCGACGCTAAAAACTGTATATACGATTATACCAACTTATTAAATTTGAACCTTCCTGTGCTGCCCATAGCAACATTAATAGTAAAAGATACAGTGGTTTGTAATGGAGATGCTGTAACCCTTAAAGGCCAGGGAGCAAGTATTTTTAAGTGGTATAATAATGGTTCGTTATTAGCTACCACTAACTATGATAGTTTAAATATAAGTAAGGCTGGTAATTATAGTTTAGTAGTAAATGATGGAAAATGCAACTCCTTGCCAACGAATGTTTTCCCAATTATTGAATTTAACGTTCCAAAATATAATTTCTCTTATTATAATTTATCCTGTACCAATGCAGATGTAATTATTGTAAGCAATGCAATAGATCAACCTAAATTACATTATGCTTGGAATTTTGGGGACAGTAGTTATTTTTATAAAGCCAATCCTATTTCACATAATTTTAAAAAAGTGGGTAAGTATGTCGTTTCATTAAATGTAACAAACGACTTTTGTCCTAAATATAATTATGCTTTAGTAGGGGACTCTTTACAAATTGTTGAACCTTTACCACCTGCAAATTTCACTTTATTTGTATTAGCCAATCAGGATACTATTTTAAGTCCTAAAAGAATTGCTCCTGGGTATTCTCAATATACCTGGATACCGGCTTTTAATTTAAACAACCCCAATATTCAAAATCCTACATTTAACGGGGCTCGTGATATTAATTACACTTTGCAGATAATAAATCCTTTAACAGGTTGTAAAATTTTAGATGTATATAACTTAGATGTTTCAACGGATGTGGTGGTGAATGTGCCCAAAGCCTTTACGCCTAACCGAGATAATTTAAACGACTTAATAAAAATTGAATATGGGGCGGGTGTAAAAGCCTTAAAAACCTTTACTATTTTTAATAGGTTTGGTAAAATTGTATTTCAAACCAATGATATTACCAAAGGTTGGGATGGAAGATACAATGGGTATGATCAAGAGATGGATGGCTATACCTATTTAATAGACTATGTGACATATAAGGATGTACCCATGCGTAAAACGGGTTCTTTTATTTTGATGCGCTAAATTACTTACCTAAATAAGTGCGGACTTGGAACAAAAATGAATCTATTAAATCTGGTTGTCCTTCCACTCCAAAAAGTTTAGCGGCCACTATTAAAAAACCAATGCCATAAAGTGAACCCCATAAGTGGGCACTATGGTTAATATTGCCTCCGCCTTTTTTAGATAAATAAATTGTTAATCCTAGGTAAAGGGGACCGAAAAGAAAACCAGGTATGCCTACAGGAAAGAAAATGATACCGATTTTTGATGTTGGCATTAAGAATATACCAGCAAATACAATTGCCGAAACAGCGCCAGATGCACCTAAGCTATAGTAGTTGTATTTTTTCTTGTGACTAAAGTATGTGGGAATGATGCACACTACCAAAGCTGATATGTAAAGTAGTAAGTAAAATATACGTCCGTTGGAGCCAAAAATGAATTCAAAAAACTGTTCTACGAAATCTCCAAACATGTAAAAGGAAAACATGTTAAAAGCCAAATGAGGGATATCCGCATGAATGAATCCACAGGTAATGGCACGGTACCATTGGCTAGGATCTTTAGCAATAGAGTAGGGATGAAAAATACATTTATTCAACAATGTTTCATTGTTCATAGCCAATAAGGAAATGACTACAGTTGCAATGGTTATAATAAGGGTTAAACTCATGATTTATTTATTAATATACTGTTATTCGTGGTGATACTTTTCATTGGCCAAGATACTACATGCACGGTAAAGCTGCTCCGCTAATAACAACCGAACCAGCATATGTGGAAATACGAGCTCGGAAATGCTCCATGTAAAATTCGCCCGCTTTTTTATTTCCTCATCAACGCCATAGGCGCCACCAATTAAGAATACAATGCGTTGTGCACTTTGATTGGCTTTTTGTTGTATTAGTTTGGCTACTCCAGGGGAGCTTAACATTTTACCTTTTTCATCTAACAAGACTAAAACGTCTGTTACTGCTAAAATTTTAAGGATACTTGTTGCTTCTGCTTTTTTAATTTGAGTTGGCTCAGTTAGTTTACTGGGTGTGATAAGTTGCCAGTCAATGGGGTAGTAATGGCCAATACGTTTTGTGAATTGCTCAACTCCTTCCTTAATATAGGACTCGTTCGATTTACCAACAGAGCATATAGATAATTTCAATTAATTTGAATTTTATCAAATTTACTGAATTTGGCTTATTGTATTGTAAATTCCTGTGTATTGGTTTCGCCCAATGAAAATGTATATTTCCCTTTTTTACAATCTCCAACATATAGGCAAGTGCGTTGAGTATTGCCTGTAATTTTTCCTTGTAAAATATCAACACCTTGTGCATTGGTGATGGTGTATATTTTGCTTTCACAATCTTCTAAAGAAAATTGAACTTCCAGAATGCCGTCCTTAACTGTTTCAGTTAATGTGAACATAAGCAAATGTTTAGGGGTGTCTTTAACGATGACTTAATAAAATTAGGAAATTATCTATTTTCATCCGCTAGATTTAGCTCTAACGGACTTGGGAATCAATAATATCTAGAATTAATTCTATACAAATGAAAATCAACGGTTTTGCGACAAAGACTTCTTAAATTTGGTTTGATTATTATAATAACAATAAAATGGAAGTTAAAGTATTAGTAGCTGAGGATCATAGCATTGTGAAAATGGGACTTACTGCCATTTTAAACAAATTACAGGTTGGTGTAGTAGGTGAAGTGAGTAATTGTACCGATTTAATGACCGAGTTGGCTACACATTCATATTCCCATTTAATTTTAGATATCATCCTGCCTGATGGCAATTCCTTGGAATACATTGATTTAATAAATGAGAAATATCCGCATATTTCCATTTTGGTGCATTCTATGCAGCCTATTGAAGTATATGGCAAAATAACCAATAAGTTTAACATACATTCCTATTTACATAAAGGTGCTTCAGAGAGTGAGATTAACTATCATTTAGAGCTATTTATTAAAAATCAGCCACTAACTATCAAGAAAAAAGTGGAAGATGAGGGGAATCCTTTTTCTACCTTAGCAGTGAGGGAGTTGGAAGTATTACATTATTTATTGAATGGGTATAGAACCAAAGAAATTGCGAATTCACTGGGTTTAAAAATGAATACGGTTTCTACTATTAAATCAAATATATTTGACAAGGTTAAAGTAGATTCATTTACGCAATTATTACAGTTGGCACATGTGCATCAAATTAGTTACTAGCAATATTTTTTTTCGAGCATTTTTCAGTGCCCTCTTTCTTTTTTATTCACAATTTAGTAGTGCACAATTACAATACAATTTTGAACGCATCAATACCGAAAATGGTTTGCCTACGAATGCGATAAAGGGGTTACAGTTTGACGAAAAAACAAGATTTTTATGGGTAGCCACCGAGTCCGGCATTGTTAGATACAATGGTCATGGATTTCAAAATTTCGGAGACAACGAAAAGACCGCATTGCTGAATGGTAGAATTGTATTTTTTGATAAGACAAAAGATGGCAAGTTGTTTGGCAAACTAATGGATGAGCGTGTTTTACTCATTAATGAAAATAGGGCAGTAATTGAAAGTGATGTGAAAAAGCTAAGTACGGAAGCAGACTTTTTGAGCTACAAATACAGTCTTAGTGGAATTGAACGAGATAAGTTTAGTATGGGTATTGAAACCAGAGATTATTTCGTAAATAATAGTATTTATATAAAGATTGATTACAAGCTATATCAATATACTCCCGAGAAATTACAATTTAGAATTGCAATTCCGAACGATGAGTCAGGTTTTGTTATTAATGATCAATTATTTTTATTAAGGAAGGATGGGGTAATTTTTGAGACAATTGAAAAAAATGGCGAATTAAATTTAAATAAAATTGCAGACTTTGGAAAAGCATTAGCTTACGATGCTAAAAATACGTTTACACAAATTAAAGTTTTTCAGAACAGTCACAAGGAGCCAGCTTTTTTATTGGCAAGCAATAAATTGTATAAAATTGAATTTGCCAATCATAAAATACAAATAGACTTAATTACGGATCAGTTTCCTAAAAATGAGTTTGTAAAGTATATTCAAATAGATGACAAAACGCATGCAATTTATATTGGCACTGATAATAGAGGTTTGATAGTAGGTAGGCCTAAATATTTTAATAGGATTTTGCCTAACAATGCAATTGATGGAGTTAGCTCTTCGGCCTATGCACAATTAGTATTAAAAAATGGAGACATACAAATAAATACAGGTCAAATTTATAAAGCTAATTCAAAGTTCAATTCAAGATCAAATCAAAATGTTTTCAATAAGCCGTCTGAAACTACTACATATATCACAAAAGATAGTTTTCTTTATTTTACGAATGCAGATGGGGTCATTAAGTATGATTTAGTAAATGACAAAATTGTCGAAAAATCAATCGATATTTCCCCAACTAGAAATGCATTTATAGAAATAAATAATAAATTATACTCCTTTAATGTTGACGGTATAGCAATAAAAAATGTTAAATGGGACTACCTATTAAAGTTTTCTCAAATGCCATTTAATTTTATCGTTTATGGCTTGCAGCAAGTAAATGAAAATGAAATACTTGCTGCTACTACGGACGGGTTGTATAAGTATAATTTAAAGAAGAATACTTTTACTCTATTTTATAAAGACAAAGACAACGCTAATTTTAGAACGATATATAATTTAAACGGTTATTACTTAATTGGTACTTATGGAGGTGGTGTTTATATGTTTAATAAAGACAGTATTAAGAAAGTGCCATTAGATCAGAATAAATATTTGAACTATACACATTGTTTCCTAGAGGATAAAAAGGGGAATATTTGGGCAAGCACCAATAAAGGATTGTTTATGTCACCTGGCCAGTCTTTAATTGATTTTTGGAATAAAGGACCTGGAAACATTAAATTTAGCTATTTTGGAAAGTCGGAAGGGATTGATGAATTAGAAATGAATGGGGGATGTTCTCCTTGTGCAATAAAATTAAGCAATGGCAATTTTTCTTTTCCCGGAATTGATGGTTTAATTCATTTTAATCCAGATAGTATACCTGCTTTTGATATTCAACCTAAGGTATATTTAGATAAGCTCATTATTGACAATAAGATAGTTGATATAAAAATGTTAAATAATGATTTTGCTTCTCGTGTCAAAAATATTGAATTACAATTAGGTATTTCCGGTATGTTATCTCAAGAAAATATCATGTTGGAATATAAGTTTGATGAGGAACCATGGATAAGATTAAATGTAAAAACGCCCAACTTGATTTTTTCTAATCCAAGCTATGGTGGTCATAAGATTACGATTCGAATCAGAAATACCATCAATGATAAATGGGAATCAATTACATATGGATTTTCAATAAATTATCCTTGGTATTTAAATCCATTTATTTTTATTGTTTATTTCTTTTTGGCAATTGGAATGGTTCTTTTATATATCCGATTTAAAACTTTAATCTACCAAAGAAGACAAAAGTTATTAGAAAAAGAAGTGGATGCCAAAACGGAAACCTTAAATAAATTGAATGAAAATTTATTTAAGCGAAATCAGGCCAAAGATCATGTTATTGCAATTATGAATCATGATATTTTAACACCACTCAAATATTTACATATTACGGCTAAAAATATTGCTGAAACATCCAATGAGGAGAAAATAAAAAAATCAATTAATCAAATAGCTAAAACATCAAAGGATTTAGAATATCTAACTTCAAATATGCTTAACTGGGTAAAGTTTGATAATATTGAAACATTACCCAAAAAACAAGCTATTGATTTATTTGATTTAGTGAATGAATTGGTAGAGTTCGTTGAACCGTTTAAACAAAACTCAACTGTAATAATTAAAAATGAAATTAATGAAGGTTTAATTATCGAAAACTGGGCCGATTCATTGAGAGTACTTTTATATAACTTAATAGTTAATGCGATTAATAATACCCAAACGGGAACAATCTCTATATCGTATTCTAGTTTGCCCAATGGTTATAAGATTTTAGTTAGTGACACTGGAATTGGCATGAATGACTCTATGATACAATATTTACTAAAAGGTAAGAGTAAGGACGAAGTAGAACAAATACCCAAATACAAAAAAGGAAATGGGGTAGGATTTCAAATTATCCGAAATATCGTACAACTCATGCAAGCATCCTTAGAGATTGATAGTGAGGTCAATAAAGGGACTTCGGTTCGTGTAATTTTCAAGTAGTAGTGATATTTAAGATGCTAGTTCTTCCTTGTATTCTACTACTTTAAATATTTATAGAATAAAATCTTTAATTGTTAAAAAAATAATAGAATTTACTCGTGTTTATAGAAGTTATTCTAATCGTAAATAATGCAATAAACGAGACTTTTGTACGTTCCAAAAATCCCGTCTAGATGATAAACCATTGCGTACGAATTTCTTTCAGTTTTAGAACTGTTTTTATAATAGGATTATTTCAATTAGTGAGTGTGTTTGCGAGTGCGCAAACTATTGGTGGCACAGCTGCCGGTGATGACTTCGATGGTGATGGAATTATAAATTCTATAGATTTAGATGATGATAATGATGGGATTTTAGATACAGATGAATATTGTAAATCAAGCATTGCTTTGCCTGCAACAAATACAATTGCAGGTATTACAGAATTTACAGTTCCAACAGGTTGGACAATAACAAATTCATCACCTGATATTGCAACTACTGCTTCTTCTATTTA
>CANHIR010000026.1 GCA_947461015.1 Bacteroidota bacterium
AGTGGATTGAGTGTTATGGTGCAGCTGTATTTATGTTGGGTGCCGATGTTTTTGAAGAAAAAATTGCAATAGGAGGTTGGCTGGAGAAAACAGATATTGATGTATATACTTTTATGCAATCATATATGGATAAAGGAATAAAGCAAATGTTTTGTACCGATATTCAAAAGGATGGCAAATTACAAGGTCCTTCGGTTGATTTGTATAAAAAAATCATTGCAAAGTTTTCATCGCTTCAGCTAATTGCAAGTGGGGGCGTAAGTAAATTACAGGATTTGAAAGATTTACGTGCCATTGGGTGTTCGGGAGCCATTGTTGGCAAAGCCATTTATGAAAATCGAATTAGCTTAGCGGAGCTTTCAAACTTCGAACAAACTATTTAAACATGCGCATCAAAATACAAATATGTTAACCAAAAGAATCATACCCTGTTTAGATATCAAAGACGGTCGCACGGTGAAAGGCATCAACTTTGAGCAAATTCGGGATGCAGGAGACCCCATTGAATTGGGCGCATTTTATGCAGCACAGGGTGCAGATGAATTGGTTTTTTTAGATATTACTGCAACCATTGAGCAAAGAAAAACGCTAAGTGAACTGGTAAATAAAATTGCACATAAAATAAATATTCCATTTACAGTGGGTGGGGGCATTAAAACGGAGGAGGATGTAAGTGTATTACTGCAAAATGGGGCAGATAAAATTTCTATCAACACCGCTGCTTTTTTGGATCCTACTATCATTAATAAGTTTGCTAAAAATTTTGGAAGTCAATGCGTGGTGTTGGCTATTGATGCAAAATGTGAGGAGGATAACAATTGGTATGTTTATTTAAACGGAGGAAGAACAAAAACAGATAAATTGGTAACGGATTGGGCTAAGCAAGCCGTTGATTTGGGCGTAGGTGAAATATTACTAACTTCCATGAATCATGATGGAACCAAGCAAGGGTTTGCGTTAGACATTACAGCACAATTAGCTGAAACTTTGCCGGTGCCTATCATTGCATCTGGTGGTGGTGGGAATGAACAGCATTTTTATGAGGCATTCACCAAAGGGAAAGCCGATGCGGCACTCGCAGCAAGTATTTTCCATTATAAGGAAGTGGCCATTCCTGATTTAAAACAATATTTACATAATAAGGGCATTGCCATTCGATTATAAATTGTGACAATGGAGATAATAAATTTTAACAAAGGATCAATAACATTTATATAATTTCAATTATGAATATCTATTTTTCAAAATACGCAGATGGACTGGTTCCAGCAATTGTTCAAGATGTGAATACTAAGTCCGTTTTAATGTTGGGCTTTATGAATCAAGAAGCAGTGGATGCTACATTATCTCTAAAAAAAGTCACTTTTTTTAGTAGGTCCAAAAATAGATTATGGACAAAAGGCGAGGAGAGTGGTAATTTTTTAAATTATATAAGTATGGCATTGGATTGTGATAATGATACATTATTAATTCAAGCCAATCCAGTAGGACCAGTTTGCCACAATGGAACGGATACTTGCTGGGGTTCGGATAATATTCCATCCAGCAACAATTTTCTAACTACTTTGGAAGCCGTGATTGCCGAAAGGAAATCTGCATCCCCAGATAGTTCTTATGTTGCAAGTTTATTTGCAAAAGGAATCAATAAAATTGCACAAAAAGTGGGGGAAGAAGCAGTAGAAATGGTGATAGAAGCAAAGGATAGTAATGAAAAGCTATTCTTAGACGAATCAGCCGATTTATTATTCCATTATTTGATTCTATTGCAATCAAAAGGGTATACTTTAAAAGATGTTGTTAATATTTTGGAAAAGAGGCACAAGCCTTAAAGTCTAAGGAGAAATTAATCTTATATTTGAGATGCAATTGAAGCACAAGAAAATTAATACTATGAAAAAAATAACGGGAGTGGTAATGCTTTTGGTTTCATTCATTACAATGAATGCCCAAGGTTTAAAAGTAACAGGGGAATTGAAAAATTTATCCGAGAATACTGAAGTTTCTTTAGTAGATGGAGTAACAAATCAAGAAATTGCAAAAAGTAAGGCAATGGGAGGTAAATTTACTTTAACTGGAAAAACAGAAAATGCATCTATCTTTTTGCTTGGGTTTAAAGGCTTACAACAAAAAATTCCTTTATTTATTGGTAACGATGACATTCTTTTACAAGGTGATTTAAATGAGGTGAATGCAATTAAGTATAGTGGCTCAAATACACAGGATGTTTATTTAGAATACATGGCAGTAATTACTCCTTTAATTGAACCTTTCATAAAAACGATGCAATCGATACAAACTGAAAAGGATGCCGTTAAGAAAGATTCTTTAGCAATTGTATCAGGTACTTTAGAAGGTAAAGTAACCAATGCTTTTTTACAATTAACTAGTAAATATAATCAATCGCCTGTTTCTACTTTATTTTTGATACAATTTGCAAATATGTTTCCATCTATAAAAGGAGATATGACAAATATTTATGGATCATTTAGTGGGGACGCGAAAAAAGGGCCCTTTGCAGCAATGCTGGATAAGTTGGTAACCTCTGCAGAAATTGGAAAAGTAGGTACTGTGTTACCTGAATTTAAACAAAATGATGTCAACGGGAAATCGGTTAGCTTAAGTTCTTTAAGAGGAAAGTTTGTGTTGATTGATTTTTGGGCAAGCTGGTGTGGACCTTGTCGTGCAGAAAATCCAAATGTAGTAAATGCTTATAATGCATATAAGTCAAAAGGTTTCACAGTATTAGGTGTTTCCTTAGATCAAGATAAGTCAAAATGGTTAGAGGCCATTAAAAAAGATGGCCTTGCATGGACTCAAGTTAGTGATTTAAAATATTGGAATAATGCGGTTGCGAAGCAGTTTGGTATTGAGAGTATTCCTGCTAATTTTTTGATTGATCCAAATGGTGTGGTAATTGGAAAAGATTTAAGGGGAGCAGACTTAGAAAGAGTATTGGCACAAAATATAAAATAGTATTAAATGCGATAAAAAAGCCCTGAATTATTTTAGGGCTTTTTTATATGCGGCATCGTCAAATCCAAGGACTAATATTTTTCCATTTTCTTCAATGATGGGTCGTTTAATGATGGAAGTTTTTTCCATCATTAATTCAATTGCAGCTTTTTGTGTGGTTATTGTTTCCTGCATTTCATTGGATAGTTGTCTCCAAGTGGCTCCTTTTTTATTGATCAAGTTCTCCCAGCCAATTTGTTTTGACCAACTGGTAAGCTTTGTTGGGGTGACGCCCAGTTTTTTATAATCATGAAATTCGTAAGCTACTTTATTTGCTTTCAACCAATCCAAGGCTTTTTTTACAGTATTGCAATTGGGTATCGCGTAAACGGTTTTCATTATTTAAGATATTTTTTGCCTAACCAACTTTCGCCAATCGGTTGCATCCATTTGGCTTCCATTTCCGCTTTATTGGCTACTAAATTATTGAAATATAATGTTTCACTTGTTAAAATTCCATTTTCTAACGCGTAGGGTACTTGTGCCATAGGAATGGTTTGTACTTTGTCCTTTACCCAAAATGCCAAAAGTTCTCGGTTAAACATTTGAACCCCAGTCATTTTCTCTATTTCTTTGATGATATGTACCGAACTATCCGTGCTGCAACCTCCAACAGTGGTATAGGATTCGTCTGCCATTAAAATTATAAACTGGCCATACAAAGCAGTACCAAACCCTTTCACAGGAGCGCCATGGCTTTTCCAGATAGCAGTAAAATTTTCAAGTAATTCCTCTATCTTAAAAATCTCAGGCATGGTAAAGGTTCGGTTTGCTTGATAAATCCACAATTTAGATTGAGGATGAAAATTGGATGGCAATATGTTTTCTAATGCTACAGTCATGCTGTTTATGGTTTTTATCTTTTCTTACTATATACTTTTATGGTTCATTTTTAATAGTGTGCTATTGAAAATGAAAATGCTATTGTATTGCTTTGGCAATGATTTCTGCGATGTCTAATACTTCAGTTTTTACCTCTTCGGGTCTATTTTTTATTCCATCTGTCATCATGGTATTGCAAAATGGACAAGCGCTTGCTACATAATCGGATTTAGTTTCAATGGCCTCGTTGGCACGTTCGGTATTAATGCGTTTATCTCCTTTTTCTTCTTCCTTAAACATTTGTGCACCACCTGCTCCACAACACAATCCCTTGGATTTGCATCTTTTCATCTCACGCAGTTCCATTTCTAAACTTTCCAATACTTTTCGGGGCGCCTCATAAATTTCATTGGCCCTGCCTAAATAACAACTATCATGATAGGTGATGGATTTCCCTTTCCATTCATTGCTATCGGTGAATTTTATTTTTCCCAGCTCAATTAATTCTTGTAAAAAAGTGGTGTGATGGATTACGTCATAAACACCCCCTAATGCTGGGTATTCGTTTTTTAAAGTATTAAAACAATGCGGGCAAGTAGTGACAATTTTTTTTATTTCGTAACCATTTAGTACTTGAATATTTTGATAAGCCATCATTTGAAACATAAATTCGTTGCCTGCTCTACGCGCAGGATCCCCCGTGCAAGCTTCTTCCTTCCCTAAAATGGCATATTGTACACCTGCTTTATCAAGTATGGTTGCAAAAGCTTTGGTTATTTTTTGTGCTCTTTGGTCAAAACTTCCTGCACAACCCACCCAGAATAAAACTTCGGGTTTTTCACCTCTTGCCATGAATTCGGCCATTGTGGATACTTTCATACTTTGTGGTTTTATACTACCGTATTTTAATTTTTAAATATTCTTTATCTAGTCTTGCTTAGTCCATGCATCTCTGTCATCTGGTGAAAATTTCCAAGGAGCAAAGTTGTTTTCAATATTACTAAACATTCCATTCCATTCCGAAGGTGCATTACTTTCTTCCATCACCAGAGATCTTCTGAGCTCTAAAATAATATCTAAGGGGGAAATACTTACAGGACATTCTTCAACACAAGCATTACAAGTTGTACATGCCCTTAATTCTTCTACACTAATGTAGTCATGTAATAATGACTTCCCGTCTTCTATGAATTGCTTATTGATATCTATATTTTTGCCCACCGCTTCCAATCTGTCTCTGGTATCCATCATAATTTTTCGAGGACTCAATAATTTGCCAGTACTATTTGCAGGGCAAGCGGTGCTACATCTTCCACATTCCGTACAGCTATAGGCGTCCATTAAGTTTTTCCAACTTAAATCCATCACGTCTTTGGCTCCAAATTTTTCGGGAGCGGCAGCTCCTACTGGAGCAAGTTCTGGTTGCATCGCATATAATACCTCGTTTTGAATAGATGGCATATTGTGCATTTCACCTTTAGGAATTAGTGGTGCATAATAAGCATTAGGGAAGGCCAATATAATGTGCAAATGTTTTGAATAGGGCAGATAATTCATGAAAGCATAAATTCCTAAAATGTGCAACCACCAGGCAGTATGTTCAATAGCAGAAAGGGTGGTGGCTTGGAATCCTTCAAATGCTGGCTTTAATAAAGAAGATACTAGGTAGTTTGCTTCTGTATCTGTTGCATTCATGATTAAAAATAAACTCATCAATACAATTTCAATTATCAAAATAGCATTTGCATCCGATTTAGGCCAGCCCTTTAAATCTTTATTATTAAATCTTTTTAATTTTATGATATTTCTTCTTGCAAAAAATATAACACATGCTACTAAAACCAATAGTGCTAGCATTTCAAAACTATTGATAAGAAGGTCGTAAAAATTTCCTAGGTAAGGTTTGAAGATTCTGTGTGTTCCTGCAATCCCGTCTATCATTATTTCAAGTAATTCAATATTGATAATGATAAAACCTACATATACAAATAAATGCAAAATAGCTACTAAGGGGTTTCTAAACATTTTCTTTTGACCCAATGCCAATAATAAAACATGCTTATAGCGGGTAGATTTTTGGTCATTAATTTGCAATGGTTTTCCTAAATGAATATTTCTAGCAATTTTTCCTAACTTTTTTATAAAAATAAAAAAGGCAATTAGGGTAATTGCGGAAAAAAGGATGCCTGCTACATATGCCATAACAATGTTTTAAAAGTATTTGTAGGATACCTACAAATTTAGCTTGTTTTCCGCTCTTTTTTACTTGGAATTATTTAATTTGCTGCCAACAGCACACATTTAATTCAAACCATGTGTTTTGTTTAATTATTAGCCCTAAAATGAATTTCAAAATTGTATGAATATGAGCACAAATATTGATCAAAAAGTGGCAAACTGGTTAGCAGGAAACTATGACGATACTACAAAGAACACAATAAGAGCATTGCAAGCAAATCAACCCAATGAATTAGCTGAATCTTTTTATAAAAATTTAGAATTTGGTACTGGTGGATTAAGAGGCATTATGGGGGTGGGTACTAACCGAATTAATAAATATACCATTGGTATGGCCACCCAAGGGTTTTCGAATTATTTAGCTAAATCCTATCCTGGCGAAAAAGTAAGTGTTGCAATTGGCCATGATAGCAGAAATAACTCCAGATTTTTTGCAGAAACCACAGCTGCTGTTTTTGCTGCGAATGGTTTTAAGGTTTATTTATTTGAAACCTTAAGGCCTACCCCGGAGCTTAGTTTTGCAATTAGGCATTTAGGTTGCAAGGCGGGCGTTGTATGCACTGCTTCACATAACCCAAAAGAGTACAATGGCTATAAAGCCTATTGGAATGATGGAGGTCAATTGGTTCCTCCGCATGATAAAAATGTAATTACAGAAGTGGAAGCAATTCAGTCGGTGGATGAAGTAAAATGGACTGGTGGAGAAAGTAATATCGAGCTATTGGGAAATGATATGGACGAGGCGTACATTAAAATGGTTAAGTCACTTAGTGTTTATCCAGAGATTATTCAAGCACAAAAAGATTTGAAAATTGTATATACTCCAATACATGGCTCTGGGATTACTTTGGTGCCAAAGGTTTTAGCATCATTTGGGTTTACCAATGTGCACATTGTTGAAGAGCAAAGTATACCGGACGGAAATTTCCCTACAGTCGCTTATCCAAATCCAGAAGAAAGTGAGACAATGAGTATTGGGCTTGCAAAAGCAAAAGCCTTGGATGCAGATATATTGTTGGGAACCGATCCAGATACGGATAGGGTGGGTATAGGGGTAAAAAATAAGCAGGGACAATGGGTCTTATTAAATGGAAATCAGACTGCAGTATTGGCATTTGCATATATGATGGAAGCTAGACGAACAAAAGGAATTGCAAAGGCAAATGACATGGTTATTACCACAATCGTAACCTCTGAAATGATTAACCAGGTGGCGAAGCAAAATCACGTTGCTTGCTATAATGTTTTAACTGGTTTTAAATGGATTGCCGAATTAATTAAAGAAAAAGAAGGCAAAGAGAATTATATCATTGGAGGCGAGGAAAGCTTTGGGCTAATGATTGGTGATCAAATTAGAGACAAGGATGCAGTAAGCGCAGTTGCATTATTGTGCGAAATGGCTGCATATGAAAAGAGCAAAGGGAAAAGTTTATTTGATAAAATGATTGAATTATATGTTCAATATGGTTTTTATTATGAAAATTTAATTAGCATAACCAAAAAAGGCATGAATGGGCAACAGGAAATTGCAACCATGATGGAGGGTTATAGACAATCCCCTCCGGCTACTATTCATGGCTCCAAAGTAGTTACTTTATTAGATTATGAATTACAAAAGGGGACCAATTTATTATCAGGTGAAACCTGGGACATTAATTTGCCAAAAAGTAATGTTTTGCAATTTATAACCGAGGATGGTAGTAAAATTTCTGCAAGACCAAGTGGAACAGAGCCAAAGATTAAATTTTACTTTAGTGTGCATACTACACTAAATAATGCAAGTGAATTTGATGCTAAATATGTGTTATTGCAAAATAAAATTAATGGCATTATTGGGGATATGAAATTAAATTAAACCAAATTATGTCAGAAGGGAAGCGATTAGCATTAATAGACGGATATACTCATATAAAATTAAGAGAAGCACTTGTTTTGGAGTTGGCTGGCAAAGGCATTACAGACAATGCGGTATTGGCAGCAATTGGCAAAATACCAAGACATTTTTTTTTAGATTCTGCTTTTGATAAAATTGCATATGAGGATCGCGCCTTTCCCATTGCTTCTGGTCAAACCATATCCCATCCGTTTACGGTTGCTTATCAAACTGAGTTGCTTAAGATAAAGCCAGGGGATCGTATATTAGAAATTGGAACTGGAAGTATGTATCAGACAGCAATTTTAGCTGAACTTGGGGCCGAGGTATTTACGGTGGAACGACAAAAGGGCTTAGTAAGCAAAACAAAACAATTTAAGAAACTAGTGCCTCATTTAAGTCCAAGTGTTCGTTTTTTCTTTGGTGACGGATTTAATGGGATACCCGATTTGTCCCCTTTTGATAAAATAATTATTACAGCAGCTGCACCAAAAGTGCCAGAAAAATTATGGGAACAATTAAAAGTGAAAGGGATTATGGTTATTCCAGTAGACGAAACAGAAACAGAGCAACGCATGTTAAGATTAACAAAGAAAAAAGACGGAATGGCTAAAACAGAATCATTTGATATTTTTTCCTTTGTCCCTATGTTAAAAGGGAGAAACCAAAACAAATAATAAAATTAGCTTTGGTCTCTCTTTCTTAGAACAGTATTTATAAATTTTATTGAGGCATTTGGTCCATTCCACCACCACCTTCGTCGCCTTTTGTGCTTTTTCTTCTCAATAAGTTCACATCAAATTTACCAAAACGATAGGTAAAGTTAAGTCTGAAGAATTGTTGGTCTCTTACACGGGTAACCGTCTGTGTAAAGTATTGACTTTGTGAGAATGTTTTATTCACTCTAGTTTTGAATACGTCATTTACACTAAATGATAAGCTAGCTGTTCTCCCTCCGCTTAAGGTCCAATCTTTCTTAATGGCCATATCAAAGTCGTAGGCAGGGAAATTATATCCTTGCGCAGTGGATTGAGGTCCACCCCATCCGCCACCGCCACCCATTCCGCCTCTACCACCACCGCCACCTGCACTATTTCCACCTGGAGGTAAAATAGTTTTAGCTTGGTATTGTCCACTAAACTGGTAAGAAAATCCTTTAGGCAATTTAAATGTGTTATTCATTTTACTAAACCAACTTGTAAGATCATTATTTACATTTTGACCTGGTATCGTTGCATTAATAGCAGACTTAAATAAGTTGAAACTTAGGTTTAAATCCCACCATTTAGTAATGGCTGTTTTATTACTTAGTTCAAGTCCATATACGGTAGCCGTATTCGCGTTAATTGTGGAGCTGAAATAAGCACTATCTAAGTTTGCACTAGCTCTATTTATATCACGATAAACATAACTCGTAATTAAATCGGTAGTGTATTTGTAGTAAGCAGTTGCAAGGAAATTTGATCCTTTCGTATATGCATTGTTATATGCTACCTCAAATGAATGCGTAAACTGAGGTTTTAAACCTGGGTTACCCACCGAAATATTTTGAGGGTCGCTGTAATCCGGGAAAGGCAATAATTGAAAAAAGTTAGGAGGGCTAATTCTCTTAGAATAATTTATTTGGAAGTCTTGTTTGTCATTTATTTTGTAATTGATAAAAGCACTAGGGAAAAGTGTAATAGGATAACTAATACTAAAAGGCAGAGAGTCTTTGCCTAATTTATTTAAAATGTTTCCATTATAAGATCTGCTTTCAGCCCTTAATCCTAATTGAAAACTCCAGTTGTTCTTTTTCATATTCAAGTTAGAATATGCTGCATATACTTTTTCACCATATTGGTATTGGCTACTAATGGCATCAATTAAAACGTTTTTTCTGTACTGATCTCTTTTATTGTACTCGCTTCTTTCATTGTATCTAATACCGGATTCAAATTTCACATCATTTTTAAATTCACGTGCATAGTCAATATTAAAGGTATAATTTTTATTATTTCCTTTACCCATGCTTTGTTGGTTTAAAATGGCAGAGTTAACATAAGACCAGTTGTCATTATCCGCTTGATTGTAGTTGAAGTCGGCTGATAATTCATGCCCTTTTTCTTCAAACAAATGCTTATAACTAAACTGAGCACCTTTGTTCAAGAAATTAAATTTAGAATTGTTTATTAAAGCATAGTTTTTACTATTACTATTAATAACGGAATCAATAATCTGTATTCCATTAGAAGCCATTTCTCCTTGCATGATATTTCCATATAATGAAAAAGTGTTTCTATTATCTACGAAATAATCTGCGCCAGCTCGGTAAAAATTAAAGGAGCCATTACTTGTGCTATTGTTAATAGTTTGCACTTTAGTTGGGAACATGCTGCCTAAAATTTCACGTTCATTGGTTGAACTGCCAATTGATTTTCGACCATTCATATTTGCATTTAAAGAAAAGTTGAATTTATTGTCACGAACGTTCATATCGCCACCGCCATTAAACTTACCGCGCATGTCTATTCCTGTCCGAATACCTCCGTTATAGCCATTTTTTCTATTCTTTTTTAATACAATGTTTAAAATACCAGCATTGCCACCAGTTGCATCATATTTAGCGGATGGGTTGGTGATAATTTCAAC
This sequence comes from Bacteroidota bacterium, assembly GCA_947461015.1. Lineage (GTDB taxonomy): Bacteria > Bacteroidota > Bacteroidia > Chitinophagales > Chitinophagaceae > Sediminibacterium. The sequence goes on from CANHIR010000026.1 coordinate 10,577, forward strand.
TTTTTCAATGATATCTGCTGGAATTTGATCCATTGTTAAGGTGGTAGGGCGATTATCAATTAATAAAGTGGGTGTAGCATTTCTTAATGTTACATTGCCGTCAATGTCTACATTCAAATTAGGGATGCTTTTCATTACTTCAATTGCAGTTTGACCTTGGCTCGTTAAGTTTTTTTCAACGTTGAAAATTTTGCGATCAATGCCCATCTCAAATTGTGGTTTTGCCGTACTACTTACCGTAACATCTTTAAGTTCGTTTACAACTTCTTCAATTTTAATATTTCCTAAATCCTTATCCACCATCGCTAGCATGTCTTGCATATTTTGACCAGCCCCCATTTTCACATTGAAACTCAATTGTTTTTCTAGTTTCTTATAACCTACTCCAGTGATAACTAGTTTGAAATTCCCCATTACGGAAAGATTTTCAAAACTAAAATCCCCATTAGAAGCACTCAACATAGTGCCTAAGGTAGCTTCGGTTGTTTTTTTGCTAGTTGGATCAAATTTATTGCCTTTCAATTGCAAGGTAATGCCTTCAATGCCTTTGTTATTCTGGTCAACAATTTTTCCGTAAAAATGTCCCATATTGGTTCCGGCCCCGGCTCCTTTTGCACCATTCCCTGTAGGGTATTGGGCATTGCTATTTAACTGAGTTAAAATAGCAAAAAAGAAAATGTATATATATTTCATAGTTTATTTGATATTGATTGCAGGAAGTCTTTAATTTATTGGCAAATATCCGATATATAACTAAGCTGCGGTAATAGGTTTATATAAGCGGTAATTATAAGTGGTGGAATAGCACAACCAATAGGATGCCAAAAGCAAGTCCAATGGTAAATGATAGGTATCGGAAAGGCCTAGTTCCTTTCATTAATTTTGTTTCAATAATGGGCAGCCATTTGCTATCCAAATTGTTTTCAAAGTTTTCCTTTCCATGATTCGCTATTTTTTGAAGCATAGAAGGGGAAATTGCACGAAGTTCTTCTACAAAAACAAGCTTTAGTTGTTCAATTGTTTTGTCTCCAATAAACATGGCAATGGCAGGCATTTTTTCGCCTAATTTATGCTTAAAAAAATCATCTAGTTGCTTGTCAATTATTGGCAAGACGGTTTCAAAATGTTGGGTACTATTGGCTGCATTTATAAAAGCTGAAATATCTAATTGCTGTAGCATTTTCTTCAAACCAAAGCGTTTTGACCTGGTCAATATTTTAATAAATAGCCAGGCGATAAACCAAGCAAGTAATCCAGTAACGATTGGTATGATATATATATCCATGCAAGCAATGCTTTTATAAAAAAACCTATCCCAGTTGGGATAGGTTTTTTGGGGAGAACGATGGGTCTCGAACCCACGACCTACAGTGCCACAAACTGTCGCTCTAACCTACTGAGCTACGCCCTCCATTTAGGGTCGCAAAAATACACTAATTAAGTAATCAATAAAACTTGTTTTGCATCTTTTTATAAAATTATGGTAAAATAGTCCAGATTATTCCAATTTGAGCGTTCGAATAGCGTTTTTGCGTTATTTTTGAAACACTTCATGCACACATTTATGACATATGTAAAACAAAATAAGTGGAAATTTTTTGCCACTTTGATATTAGCGGGCGTTTTAGTTTTCGCATTTAAGAGTATATCAATAGAAACGCCAAACGAGCGACATCGTAAATTACTGTCTACTGTTGGCAACTTATTAGAAAACGAACATTATAATCCAAGAAGAATAGATGATCAATTTTCATTAGAAGTTTTTGATGCTTATCTAAAAGCGTTGGATCCAGAAAAAAATCTTTTTACACAAGAAGATATTGCCACATTAAGTAAATACAAATCAACTATTGACAATGAAATACATGGTGCCAATATTGAATTTCAACCAGCCGTAGGAAAAATTTATGATCTAAGGTACAAGGAAGCTAAACTCATTGTAGATTCTGTCTTGAAAAAACCATTTAATTTCAATATTGATGACTCTGTTTTTTTAGAAGTGGATAGTATTGATTATCCTGTAAATAATGCCGATCGTTTTGACAGATGGTATAAATCTTTGAAATATAGAACTTTGGAAAAATATACTTCATTGTTGGAAGAAAGAGATACGTATTTAAAAAAGAAGCCTTCAGAAAAAGCAACAAAAGACACTTCAAAAACGGGCAGTGAAAATAAATATGTAGTTAAATCTGATGAGGAGCTTGAAATAGATGCAAGAACTGCTATAGCAAAATTCTACCACAAGAAGTTTGAGCAATTTGAAAAAACTTTTAACGAAGAAAAAAAGTTTGACATGTTCTTGAATGCGATTACTGGTTTAATGGATCCGCATACTGATTATTTTGCCCCCATTGAAAAAAGATCTTTTACAGAACAAATGAGTGGAGTAATTTATGGCATAGGAGCACAGTTGGGTGCGGATGACAATGGGGTGAAAATTGTAAGTATAACACCCGGCGGACCCGCTTGGAAATCGGGGCAATTACTTATGAATGATGTGATTATTAAAATTGCACAAGGGGAGCAGGAGCCAGTGGATATTGCTGGTTATGAAACAACGGACGCTGTTAAGCTAATTAGAGGCGACTTAGGAACAGAAGTAAGATTAACAGTGAAAAAAATAGACGGAACAGTTAAAGTAGTTTCTTTGAAAAGAGAAAAAATTGTACTTGATGAGGGGTATGCAAGAAGTGCGGTGATTAATAAGGGGGGAGATAAAATTGGGTATATATGGTTGCCAGATTTTTATGCAGATTTTGATAGAGCAGACGGCGCAAAATGCTCTGAAGATGTAGCTCGTGAAGTTGCAAAATTAAAAGAAGAAAAAGTAAAAAGTATTATTATTGACATTAGGTTTAACGGTGGAGGATCTTTGTATGAAGTGGTTCAAATGGTAGGCTTGTTTATTAATAAAGGTCCTGTGGTGCAAGTGAGGGATAAGCTAGGTCGTGTTCAAGTATTAAATGATGAGACACCGGGTACGTTATACGATGGTCCATTGGTGGTAATGGTAAATGAGTTTAGTGCGTCTGCTAGTGAGATTTTTGCTGGCGCTATTCAGGATTATAAAAGAGGAATTGTTGTTGGTAGTACTTCAACTTATGGAAAAGGAACGGTACAAAGAAATATACAATTTGGGAAACCATTAGATTCTTTGGGAATTCAAACGGAGTATGGTACCGTTAAGTTGACTTTTCAAAAATTTTATCGAATCAATGGAAGTTCTACTCAAAGAAAAGGGGTAGCATCTGATATTGTATTTCCTGACGAATATGAGCTTTTAAAATACAGGGAAAGAGACAATCCTTCAGCCTTGGCTTGGGATCAAATACAAAGCTCCAGATTTCAACCTTGGAGCGGAGGCAGTAATTTAGATTTGGTTAAGAAAGCGTATTTTGATCAACAACAAAGATCTGTAGATACAAATAATCTTAAATTTAATAATAACCTGAATACTATTTACGCACAAATTAGTAAGCCAAGTTATTTGAAAATGGATAAATACCTTGCGTATAAAAAACAGCAACAAGCTTTGATAAAAGAGAATGATAATATTTTAAAATTAAGTGAAAAGGATGTGATGCAAGTTGCTCCTATAAAGGTTGATTACAATAAATTTTACAACAATCCAGACAAGCCAAAACAAGAAAGGTATCAAGCTTGGTTAAAGATGGTTGCAAAAGATAAGCAAATTTTTGAATCGGTAAAGTTGTTAGACTTTTTCAATCCATCTAAATTGTCGGTAAAGAATTAACAATGGAGTTAAAAAAAGATAAGCCAGCTGAAAAGCAATGGCATGTTATTTATACGAAGTCAAAGTGGGAAAAAAAGGTAGACGAATTGCTAATGCAAAAAGGTTTTATTAGCTGGTGCCCAGTGGAGAAAAAAGAACGTTATTGGACGGATCGAAAAAAAATAATTGATGTTCCTTTATTTCGATCCTATGTTTTTGTAAAAATGTCAAAAGAAGATTACCCAACGGTGCTTTCCACTATGGGAGTAGTAAATTTTTTATATTTTGAAAAAAAACCAGCCATTATCAGAGATGCTGAAATAGAAGAAATCAAAAAGTACTTAGGCTTATCAACCTCCTCCACATCAATTGAAATAGTAGATTTGACCAACCTGCCTGCACAAACAAAAGTATCTATCAATCAGGGTTTATTTATGAATAGGAGAGGAGCCGTAGTAAAAGCCAGTAAAAACAATGTTTTTGTACGTTTAGAAAGCTTGAATATGATGATGATTGTGGAGTTCAAGCCACATGAAGTGTCTCCCATTTAAATACATTATTTTATTTCCCAATCTACAATTTGGTTGCTCCATTCAGGCCTAAACGG
>CANHIR010000027.1 GCA_947461015.1 Bacteroidota bacterium
CTCAATACACCAATCATATAAAGCACGGTGAGGAATAAATTCCAAAGTGCAAATGGAATGGGTAATATTTTCGATAGAATCACTTTGTCCATGTGCAAAATCATACATTGGGTAAATACACCATTTATCTCCAGTGCGGTGATGATGTGATCGCTTTATACGATACAATAAAGGATCACGCATATGCATATTAGGACTCGCTAAATCTATTTTTGCCCTTAATACTTTTTCACCATCCCCAAATTTGCCAGCTTTCATAGCAGCAAATAATTCCAAATTCTCTTCAATGCTTCTGTTTCTAAAATTATTACCTGTTCCAGGAACCGTAGGCGTACCTTTTTGTTGTGCAATATCTTCGGCAGTACTATCGTCTACATATGCCAAGCCTTTTTCAATTAGTTGCACTGCGAAAGCATACAATTGATCAAAATAATCCGAAGCGTAACATTCTTTTTCCCATTCAAATCCCAACCACTTTACATCTTCTTTTATACTGTCCACATATTCAATATCCTCTTTGGCTGGATTGGTATCATCAAAACGCAAATTAGTTTTGCCACCAAAATGTTTTGCCAAACCAAAGTTTAAACAAATACTTTTGGCATGACCAATATGTAAATATCCATTGGGCTCTGGAGGGAACCTAGTTAATATAGATGCATACTTCCCAGATGCTAAATCCTGAGAAATGATTTCTTCAATAAAATTCAGACTTTTTTCTTCACTCATAATAAACGCGCTATTCGCGTAAAGGTACAAAAACCTGCCTCAAAAACCTACCTAAAATGTGGTTTCATTAACTCCTATATCCATATAACTTTCGGACTTCCTGTACAAATTTCTCAATTTCTTTGTCCTCTCCTTTGGGATCGTATGGTTGTTTTAAATTGCTACCAAATAAAAATGCCACAGTTTGCCAAAGGCCCGCATTAAATCCACCTTTAAACTCTTTAATAATTTCGTAACAGTTATCGCCAGTCTCTCTATGAATTAATTTCATTAAAATTTTACCTTGAAATACGGATAAGCTAGTGACCTTGTCCGCAAAATCTCTTTTTAATTCCTTTTCTCTTAATTTAATAATTTGTCTTCTTTTTTTAGGATCAGTTATTCCTTTTAATTGTGCACTTACATCATTTATAATAACACCAGCTGTTAGTGCATAAGGATATGTAACGTAAACGGCATTTCTAAGCCTCGTCCAATTGGCCCAATAATTTTTTTGTTGCGCACTTCTTTTCCCTTTTACATCTACAGGTTCAAGCCAGGTTTCAGGAATGGTGTCGCCTTTTGGCGTAACAAAGGCAGGAATCCTAACTTTGCCACTCCCGTTTTTTTGCTGTGCATTTAAGTTAGCATGCAGTAGCAAAAAGCAAAAAATTCCAATAATATGTAAAAATTTTACCCTCATTTATATTGCTTTACATGCAAATATTTATACCCTAAAATAGGAAATGTAACCTTATAAAAATTGTATTTAACAATTGATTATATTTTTAACTACTTCCCTTTTAACTGTTTTACTCTGGCGTATGCACTCATCCCAAAACCAATGGTCATAATAATAATTCCCAACCATAAAATATTAATTAGCGGGAATTCATACACTTTCAAGGTAATAAAATTAGTAAGCGCCGAAGATTCTTTCACGCCCAATATGAAAATGCCATTTTGTGCATCTTTCATGCCATTAATTTTCAACACCAAGTTTTGAGCCCTAACGGTATCCGGCTCAAAAATAACGGACATCCCATTTGCCTTAATGGAAGGATTGGCTTTATAGGTTAATCCCTCTTTACTGTGCACCGTCATTTGAAACACCGCTTCATTTGCACTGTCTTTGTTATTGTCATTGGATTGTCTAACAATCTTATCTAATACAATAAACCCATTACTATAAAAAACAGAATCGCCTTCTTTAATATTATTAGGCTTAAACTCTTCTAAATTGTCTTTTGAATGATCCTGAAAAGAAGTAACGTAAACAAATATGTCTTTATTCCAATAATGCTTGGAGGATGGATTCGCAGAGTAGCCCTCCATCCCTTTATTGCCTTTTAATACATCGGGATATAAATTAAAGGAATCTACTGCAATACCATTTTGTTTGTTTACAAATTTTAATTCAAAGAATTTTTTCTTTAACGCATCAATGGTGTCTCTAGTATAAGTAACTTGGTAATTATACTTACCTGTTAATTTATCCTTATACATATCGGTTGTGATGCCCTGGAACAAGGTGAGGTTCTCTTTTGGATCTCCTACTGGATTTTTTTTATTTTCTCCTTTTTCTAAAAAAGAAATGCCCGTAGTGTTTTCACTGAGCACTTTTTTATTGGCTGAAGAAATTAAAATTCCTACCAATACCAAACCAAAACCAATATGACCAATACTTGCTCCAGCCGATTTCATTTTACGCTTTAAAATAACCAGCCAATAATAAGCATTTGAGACAACGGTGAAAACAGAGGTGATGGTTGCTAAATACAATGCTGATAAAAAACCAATCCCTTTTTCCGAATAAGCTAAGTTTTCAAAATAAAGTAAAACGCCCGTTAACGCTATTGTTAGGATAATAGGCATTAACATGGTTTTGAACAATCCTCCTTTAATAGCCTTTCCTTTATATGCTAAATACTGCCCAACGCCGGATAAAATTCCAATAATAATTGCAACAAAAACCTGGACTTTGTTATAATCAAAAGCTACATCATCGGATGGCGCATTTTTCGTACCAAATATTTTATTGTAAACTGGCACAGAAGTATTTGCAATAATTACGGCAGCAGATAAGAACAGTACCAAAGAGCCTACCAACATCCAAAATTCTCTACTATCAATCGCATCTTCTTTTGGAGGATCCGCTGTGAATTTATACCTAACAAAAAATAACACAAAAAATGGAATAACAAATATTAATAAGAATGCCAGTAATTGTGTGTTCATTCCAAGATCGGTAAATGCGTGTACCGAAGTGTCTCCTAAAATACCACTACGTGTTAAAAAAGTAGAATAAACGACCAGTAAAAAACTAATACCAAAAAACAAATAGGTCACTCTTGCTGCACTACCTGTTTTACGATAAATCATGGCAGCATGTATAGCAGAAACCAATACTAGCCAAGGCACCAACGAAGCATTCTCTACAGGATCCCATGCCCAATATCCTCCAAAGGTTAAACTTTCATAAGCCCAAGCAGCGCCCATCATAATGCCTAATCCTAAAATCCCCGCTGAGAAATTTGCCCATGGTAAAACATTGCTTACCCATTTGTGGTCTTTTTTAAATAAGCCTGCCACTGCAAATCCAAAAGGAATGGTGGTGGAAGCAAAACCTAAAAACAATATAGGAGGGTGAATAACCATCCAATAATTTTGTAATAAAGTGTTTAATCCTTGTGCACTTTCTTGAAATCTAATTTTGGGATTCGTTAAATAATCATTGAATGAAAAAATGGGCAAACTCATTTCATTCCTTAATAAGTTAAAAGGACTACTCCCTAATTTAAAATCAGCAAAATAAAGTCCAACTACCATGGTAGCTAAACAAAATTGAACAAAACTTAAAACCATCATTACCCCATAACTATCATGTTTCCATTTTGCCGACCTAGCCATTACAATTAATCCCAACACACAATGCCAAAAACTCCAAAGTAAAAAGCTGCCTTCCTGCCCTTCCCAAAAACAACTTAATAAATATTGAATGGGCATTTCCATATTGCTATGTAAATACGCGTATTTATATTCAAAAAGATGATTAGAAATAATATAAAATAAAATTCCAAAACAAGCAAAAACACAAATAGCCTCTATGACAAAAGCAATTTGCGCAAGTTTTTTCCAATCATTTTGAAATGTTAATTCCTTTGAAAAGAATGCTTTGGCAAAAGCAAAAGTGGCTACCAAAGAAGCCACCATGGAAACAATTGTTAAAATATATCCAATTTGACCAGGCAATAAATGTTCTCCAACGTATTGGATGGCTGCTTGGTTTGTAGTTGTATTCATCTATTTATTTAAAATAAAAATTAATTGGTAATGGTTACTGCATCATTTTTAATGACGTTTGGATTGTCCTTGTATTTAGAAGGACATTTTAACGAAATAGAAGAGCATTCAAAAACATCCCCATTTACCTTGCCTTTTAACACCAAGCGTTCTGATTTATCCATATCAGTGGGCATTTCATGACGAAAAACAACGTCAATTTTTCCGCCAAGACTATCTTCCACTGCAAATTTTAAATAATTAGGATCCTTTTGTGGGTTATACTCAATAGGAACAGACTTGTCTCTTTTTACAATTAAATTCACCACTTTACCCTGCTTTTGTTTGGCTGAAGCAATGGTTTCATAACTACTTAAATTGCCTGTAAAGCTAATTAATACCACAATCGCAACTGCAATGAGTACTAATAAAACAAGGTGTGTCTTCTTCATGGCGCAAAGTTAACCAAATGGGCTTAAATTGCACCAAAATTTCCCATTTACATAAATACATTATATGCGCCTTTTTGACTATATCATTATTTGTAAAAAACCAGATTTTAAAAATGTAGACCGAATAAGCCAATTTATGCTGCTTTTAAGCATATTGGCTTTTTCCCATGGTATTTACAAAGGAATTTTCAAAACTCCGCCGCTTGTATTTGCCATTATCACCTCCATAATTTGTTGGTGGATTTTTTGTTTGTTTCAAAAGAAAAAAGGGGGTATCCCTTATTATCGACTAGGTTTATTATTTGCCAGCTGGGGTTGGATCCTCGTACCAGAAGCGCAAATAATTGCAGGAATATTCTTAATTGGGGCTTTGTTTGAACGTCAAGTAAAATTTCCTTATGAAATAGCATTTGACCCAGCAGGAATAGTTGTTAATACCTTTCCCAAGAAATACTATGCATGGAACCAAATACAAAATGCCTTAATTAAAGACGATGTCATTACCATTGATTTTAAAAACAATAAACTTATACAAAAAGACATTAATGAACCCGTTAGTCCCACTGTAACGGCCGAGTTCAATGCTTTTTGTGCAACACAAATTGCGAATTATACACAAAATCAAGGCTAATTCTAGCTAAATACTACCTTTATCCCATGTCAATATCTACTTCCCCTTATTTATTATACTCTGACGGCGAAGGCCAAATTTTTGAAGACACTAGCTTATACACCGCAGGCCGCGCTGGCTGGGATGCTTATCCTATTCCTGTAGAGGACTGGATTGAACTTCCAGAAGGCGGCAATTTATATGAATTACCTGGGCGTAGAGGAATTGGAATTGATGTAGAAACTGGCGAAATGCGTCTTTGTGAACTAGGCTGGGCAGTAGCTGCATTCATCCCTCCAGCCCATACTGGATTATATGTTTCGGCCTATGAAACCTTAGATGCGGATGCACCAACTTTGCCTCTATTTTGTTATACCGCCGTTGGTTGGTTGGATGGTAAAAATTATGTGCCCGCAGTACGTATTGAAAAAGACATTAGACAAGATTGTGAAGGATATGATCAAGAAATAATTGATAACGGTACACAAAAACTACTTTCCTTATATAGTCAAAATAGATTGGTAAAGCATTTAATGGAAAACTGTTGTCAAACTTATACTTGTCCTGCTGCACGTAATTTAGCCATGGGCCGATGGGAATGTCCAATACCTATTTCGCCAGCCTGTAATGCCAATTGTATAGGATGTATTTCATTTCAACCACAGGAGGAAGAGATCATTTCTACCCAGGATCGTTTAACTTTTAAACCAACCGCAGCCGAAGTAGTTGAATATACGGTACCCCATTTAATGAGTGCCCCTTATCCTATTGTTAGTTTTGGTCAAGGATGCGAAGGCGAACCCTTGCTCATGTGGGAGACCATTAAGGAAGCCATTATAGAAATAAGAAAACATACCAATAAAGGGAGTATTAATATAAATACAAACGGCTCAAATCCAAAAGCAGTTGCTGAATTAGCATCGGTGGGATTGGATAGTATTAGAGTTAGTTTGAATTCTGCAAGAGAAAATATTTACAATGCATATTACCGTCCAAACAATTATACGTTTGCAGACATTAAAGAAAGTATTCGGGTGATGTCAGAAGCGGGAAAATGGACAAGCATCAATTATTTTGTATTTCCTGGTATGACGGACAGTGTGGAAGAATATGAAGCGCTGAGAAAATTAATCAAAGACACCGGATTAAAAATGATACAATGGAGAAATTTCAACATTGACCCGGATTGGTATTTAGGCAAGATTGGCTTCACGGAGATGGGAGAAATTATGGGCATAAAACAAATGATGGAATTAATTCAAGAAGAATTTCCTGGTCTAAAATTTGGCTACTTTAATCCTCCTATTGAAAGAATTAAAGGTGATTTCACTCAAAACTTTGCGCACCATTGAAAAAAACAAATCAAATAGGTGCGCTATTGGCTATTATTGCATGCATTATTTGGTCGGGTAATTTTGTGATTTCAAAATATGCAGTTCACTTAGCTGGTCCAATATCACTTGCTTTTTTTAGATGGTCCATTGCTACCATTATTATATTTCCATTGGCCTATTCCAACTTTAAAAAAGAGCTCCCAATTTTTCTTAAGAACAAAGCATACTTTTTTTGGATGGGGCTCGTAGGATTTGCAATATACAATACACTCATTTATACTGCAGGACATTATACCACTGCTATAAATATGGCTTTGATTGGTTCGGTAACACATCCCATTGTTGCGACAGTACTTGCCGCCATATTTGTAAATGAAAAATTACACTGGAAAAATATAACAGGTATTGTATTAGGATTTATTGGTATTATATTTTTAATAACCAAAGGAGAAATAACAACCATTGCTCATTTCAGATTTTCAACAGGTGATTTATGGATGATTGCTGCAGGCTTCTGCTTTGGCTCCTATAATGTTTTCGTTCGCAAAAAACCAGCAGGCATTTCTAATAATAGTTTCTTATTTGTCCTTTTTGCAATAGGTGCGATTATTCTTTTGCCTTTTTGTATCTATGAATCCTATTACATACAGCCTGTTGTATACAATAGGCATTTTTTATATGTAGTCTTATATTTAGGAATAGGCAACTCTACCATTGCTTATTTTTTATGGAATAGTGCCATTCATAAATTGGGTGCGAGTAAGACTGCACTATTTGGAACATTAATCCCATTGTTAAGTTCCATAGAAGCATTGTGGTTATTAGATGAACAATTTAATAATTTTCAATTAATTAGTGGATTAATCATCATTTCCGGAATTGTAATTAATACATGGCCAAGTAAAAAATTAAATGGATAGTACAATCATTATTTTATGCATTGTTGCGTTTTTTGCAGGACTGGTAGACTCCATAGTGGGAGGTGGTGGACTCATACAAACACCTGCAGGACTAATCTTACTTCCTAATAGCCCAATTGCACAAGTCATTGGCTCTTTAAAAATACCTTCCTTCACAGGTACCTTTTTTGCAGCCATCACTTTTTTAAAAAGAGTAAAAATCCCTTTTGTACGCTTATTAAGTTTTAGCATAATTGCATTTAGCGCTTCCTACTTTGGTTCATTTTGTTTAACTAAAATGAACAATGCCTTTATGAAGCCTGTCATTTTTATTATACTTATATTAATTGCTATTTACACATTCACCAAGAAAGATTTTGGCCAAGCATCGAAAAATGGAAATTTAACATTTCCTTTATACAAAGGATTACTCATTTGTTTGTGCATTGGTTTTTATGATGGCTTTATTGGGCCAGGGGCAGGAAGCTTATTGGTCATTGCATTTATAAGTTGGTTGGGATTTGATTTTTTACAAGCCAACGCACATGCCAAAGTGGTGAACCTCGCTACCAATATGGGTTCTATTGTATTGTTTGTAATGAAAGGGTCCATTTTGTGGTCCATTGCAATTCCGATGGCCTTATGCAATGCTGTTGGAGGATTCATTGGATCGCGTTTGGCCATTGCAAAGGGAAATAAATTCATCCGAAAAGTATTTCTATTTGTTATTATTGCTACCCTATGTAGATTGGGTTATGATGTATTTTTGCATTAATTTTAGGTCATGCAATTCAATTTTGAAAAACAAAAAAATATAAAGGCCAGTATTTACACTTCTGCGATTTGTGGAACCTTACTTTTATTGTTTATTTATTTGCGTTGGGAAAAAAAACTACCCATTCCTGTCACTCCAGCTCCAAGTTATATGGAAGTGGATTTAGAACCACCCCCTGTTGAACCAAAACCTATTGAACCCAGTCCAATAACACCTATCAAAGCAGCTACAACCGCAGATGCTGGCAATAGAAAAGAAATGAAAGGCGGCGGAGGAAATACTAATAAAGAAGTGGTGACTGGCAAGACCAATACAACCATTACTCCCATTCCAAAAGCAGTTTATATTCCCACCAATTCAAAAAGTGCCCCTTTAGTTGTAAACGATATGTTTGACTATCCTGTAACCATTAATATGCCAATGGCTGGGAATGAAAATAGACCAGGGAAAGGCAGTAATATTAAAGGAACCGGAGGTGGCAACGGAACTGGAGACGGGGTTTCTGATGGAAATGGAAGCGGGCCTGGAAATGGAGGTAGTGGTGGAAAAAAAACAGATAAATCAACTTTTATTGGCAACGCCAAGCAAGCAATCATATATGCAATAATCCAAGTTAATACAAATGGCGTAGGTAAATATATTGGAGTTGCAAAAGGTGGTAATGCAAATGATGCTATACATGTAGATGAAATAAATCAAAAACTAAAAGAAATCCATTTTGATAAAAAAGACAAGCCTTATCAAATTAGAGTAAAGTTTGATTTTAAGTACCAATAATTTTTATGCCCTATCAAGATACCATTGACTATTTATATAGTCGTTTACCTATGTTTAGCAGAATTGGCGCTGCAGCAATAAAAAATAATTTAGACAATACCCTTTCCATTTGTCAATTTTTAGGAAATCCGGAAAATAAATATAAAACCATCCATGTAGCGGGCACCAATGGAAAAGGATCTACCAGTCATATGCTGGCCTCCATTTTTCAAGAAGCAGGCTATACAACGGGTTTATATACCTCTCCACACTTATATGATTTCAGAGAACGTATTAAAGTGAACGGTGAATTGTGTTCAAAGGAATTTGTTGTCTCTTTCACCAACAAAATGAAAGGACTCATTGAGGAAATTGAACCTTCTTTTTTTGAGCTAACTGTTGGTATGGCATTTGAATATTTCGCTGAAAAAAAATGTGATATCGCCATTATAGAAACGGGGCTAGGTGGTAGATTAGATAGTACCAATGTAATTTCCCCGGAACTAAGTATCATCACCAATATTGGATGGGATCATATGGCTTTACTAGGCAACACTTTGCCAGCAATTGCATATGAAAAAGCGGGCATCATTAAAAAAGAAACCCCAGTAGTCATTAGTGAAATAATACCAGCAACAAAAAATGTATTTGATGAAAAAGCAAATTCAATGAATGCTCCAATTTATTTTGCCGAGGACTTTTTACAACTTCAAACCTTCCAAAACAATTGGCATACTGCGCTGTTTGAATTCACCCAACCACTTATTCATTTTTTAGATGCTCCCCTTTTTACAAAAAACTTCACAGTAGCATGTGACTTACCCGGCAAATATCAATGTAAGAATTTAAAAGGTGTTTTGGTAGCAGTTCAATTGCTTTCACAAATGGGTTGGAATTTAAAAGCCCCAAAAGTATTGGCTGCTTTAAAAAAGGTGAAAACAAATACGGGGCTCATGGGACGTTGGGAATGTATTCAAGAAAACCCTAGAGTTGTTTTAGATGTTGCACACAATGAACATGGCATTAAAGCACTTTTAGAACAATTAGAAACAATTCACTTTAATCAATTGCATATTGTTACGGGTATGGTAAAAGACAAGGATATTACCGCTGTTTTATCGCTCTTACCCAAAAATGCAAATTACTATTTCACCCAATCTCATTTACCTAGGGCCCTGCCGGCTAATGAATTGGCTATTTTAGCCAAAGACTTAGGTATTGAAGGGGCCACTTATGATAATGTAAATTTGGCCATTGCAACAGCAACAAAAAATGCCAACCAAAATGATTTAATCATTGTGATTGGCAGTATATTTTTAGTAGCAGAAGTAGATAGAGGATTATACAATTAAATGGTAAACAATTTATAATTACCAACCTTTTTGTTCTCTCAAAGCCTTGATATGAGCAATATGGTGTTTCCCATGCCAAGCATAAATCGTAAATAAATCCCAAACCGAAATTTCAGCATTGCGAACAGGATGAAATAGTTTTCTTTCCCATTGCGCAGGCGTCAAACTATCCAATAAATTTCCCCAACGCTCATGCAATGCATGAATCAAAGTAACAGACACATTAAGTGGAGTTTCCATTACATCGGCAGTTAAAACCCAAGCATTTTCGTCATAGGTTTTAATAGGTGGCACTTCCTCGGTCAATGCTAATTTAAATCGTGCAAATGCATTCATATGGCTGTCAGCTATATGATGAACTAGTTGGTTCACCGTCCAACCACCTTCCCGATATGGAGTATCTAATTGAGCCTTGTCTAAATTTAATAATACATGTTCTAAATCCGAGGGTACAATACGCAAATCATGTATCCATTTATTTTTAATTTCCTCACTAAATGGGGTCACTTGATATTTTCCAATAGGATAACGTGGGTCGGGTGTCATATTTTGTAATTTAACTGTGTATAGTGATTCCTAATGTAATTATTCTGCTCTCCATTCCTTTCCTGTCAAAGAAATAAAAACGTCTTCCAAATTGGCTTTTTTAACTTCTTTTTCTTTTTCAAATCCACTCGCTACTAAATTGTCAATTAATTCATTGGGGGTATTAATGGCTATAATTTTACCGCTATCTACAATGGCAACTCTATCACACAGTATTTCCGCTTCATCCATATAATGTGTTGTAATAATAACTGTGGTTCCATTGTTCCTGATTTCATTAATTAAATCCCATAAATTTCTTCTTGCTTGAGGATCCAATCCTGTTGTGGGCTCATCTAAAAATATAATTTTAGGTTTATTAATTAAAGTGGTAGCAATGGAAAACCTTTGTTTTTGTCCACCACTCATTTCTTTATATTTAGATTTTGCCTTGTCTTCCAAATTCACTTTTTTCAACAATTCCATGGGATCTACATCGCTTTGATACAAGCCTACAAATAAATGTATCAATTCAATCAAATTAAGGTTTGGATAAAACCCTGAAGTTTGCAATTGTACTCCAATTATTTTTTTAATTTCCTCGGGTGCCGTGTCCAAATTAAAACCATCCACCATTACCTTTCCACTTGTCTTAGGTCTTAATGTTTCAATAATTTCCAAGGTGGTGGATTTACCAGCACCATTGGGGCCAAGTAAACCAAAAATTTCACCTTCATACACTTCAAAACTAATCCCCTTAACTGCCATAAAGTCGCCGTAGGATTTTACTAAATCTTTTACTGAAATAATTGCCTTGGCTTGCATACGCTTATTAATTAATCAACACAAATTTAGTTTCTTTTAGCCTTATCTTTGTCAAAATAAAATGGAACTTATGAAAGTGGGTATTCTTGGAGGTGGCCAATTGGGTAGAATGCTTTTACAAGCAGCAGCAAATTATGATGTAACCACTTTTGTGTTAGAAAACGACCCTCATTGCCCTGCAGCTCATTTATGCCATCATTTTACCAAAGGTGACATCACCGATTATGAAGCAGTCTATCATTTTGGAAAGCAATTAGACGCTTTGACAATTGAAATTGAAGCAGTAAATGTTGACGCATTAACACAATTAGAAAAAGAAGGCGTTAAAGTATACCCCACCCCTGCTGCCATTCGCATTATCAAAAATAAAATTTTACAAAAACAATTTTATACCCAAAACGAAATCCCTACTTCGGCATACATCATTACACAAACAAAGTCTGACCTTTTAGAACATATTTCTTTTTTACCAGCGGTGCATAAATTAGGCGAAGGAGGATATGATGGAAAAGGAGTTCAGGTATTGAATAAAGAAAGTGATTTGGAATTGGGATTTAATGCCCCTTCTGTTTTAGAAAAGAAAATTAATATTCAAAAGGAGATTGCATTAATCGTGGGCATGAATGCCAAAGGAGAAACTATTATTTATCCTCCAGCAGAAATGATTTTTGATCCTGTTTATAATTTATTAGACTATCAATTAAGCCCTGCAAAACTTGCCGAAAAGCAACTTTGGAAAGCGGAAGCCATTGCCCGTAAAGTGGTAAATGGATTAAAAAGTCCTGGCTTATTTGCCATTGAATTATTTATTGACGACAAGGATGATGTTTGGGTGAATGAAGCAGCTCCCCGCGTTCACAATAGTGGACATCACAGTATTGAAGCAAATTACAGTAGTCAATATGATATGCTTTGGAGAATTTTGTTAGACTACCCTTTAGGCAACCCAAATGCAATTTTACCTTCTGCCATGGTGAACCTGATTGGTGCTGAAGGCCATACAGGGGAAGTAATTTATGAAGGCCTTGATGATGTTTTAAAAATGGACAATGTGTTTGTACACTTGTATGGTAAAACCCATACAAAGCCTGGGCGTAAAATGGGTCATGTAACTATTTTGAGTAACGATTATCAAGACTTAACCCACAAAGCAAATAAGATTAAACATACCTTAAAAGTGGTAGCCAAATAAAAAAGGGATTATTTATTTGAATTAGCACCAGCATTTGTTTCTGCTGCAGCAACCATCTTAGATTTTGTAACTGTTTTCTTAATAGGTATTGGCTTGACATACCCTATTCCAATGATACTTTTTATTTGTAGCCCTGGTGAATTCTTATTGGGTCCAAAAATTCTAACTTTATCATCATACATTAAATCCAAACTATAGGTTGCTGAAAAATTCTTATGAAATTTAAATGCAAACAAGTTGGTCATATACACATTTACATTTTCTGGTTTCTGATAATAATTGGAGAAGAAATCCGCCCTTCCTCTGTAAGAAATAGTGGGTGTAAGATTATTATTGTAGTTAACGGTTACAAATAAACCTGTTTCTCTGATAAAATATTTTCCCGTATCTACTCCATATTTTCCTTTGTTTGCCAAACTCCTATTTAATACCAAAGTGCTTCTTGAAGTTAAGGGCGAAAAGAAAACCGACAGTTTATTATTGGGTTTGTAATCCACCCCTGCAGACAAAATAATATAAGCAGGTGATAATAAACTTGAGGTAAATGTGGCTTTTGTTCCACTATAAGCATAGCCATCAAAAATTTGAGAACGTACGTTTAATAAACCAGAAATATACAATTGACCTACCGAATCAATTTTATACCCATATTTACTTAATAAATCTATGCGATCATCGTTTTTCCTGCCTCCTAAATTACTAGACTGCATAAAGCCTAAATTAAGGTCAAAATTATTATCCCAACTATGTCTTGGTTTTTGGTAATAGGCAAAATAATTAAAGTAGCTGGTAAAAGCCATATTGAAATTATCACCCCCTGCAGCCCAATTACTTAAAGAACTTTGAGATAAATTAAAATTGTACAAACCACCTCTTTTCCAATTCCAGATACTTGTATCAACCTCTTTTTTAATACTTCTGGATGTCTCATTGCGCAACTTTGCAACAGCCACTTCCTGTGAAAAAGTAAAGTTTACCAAAAAGCTACAAAGTACCAACACAAGCCATTTCTTCATCAAGAATTGATTTTACCAAATATACTAATTTATATAAATCACTGATTTTAAGTAAACTATAATATATTCATAATTCATTGAGTTATATTTAATCCATTCATTTTCAAATATTTAGCTTCTTCTGTATGACAAGATGGCACATACCAAGTTTTTTAAGTAAATTTGCCCTCCTAAACAATAGTATTAAGCATTCATGGAATTATACGCGAGCGATACCAAAACACACGACGAAAAAAGACAAGGTGAGGCTTTTGAATCCAATGGCCCAAAAAAGCATTTTGACAAGTTCTTTTATGTTGAAAGTTATGGTTGTGCAATGAACTTTGCAGATAGTGAAGTCGTGGCTTCTATTTTAGAAAATAATGGTTACGGAAGTACTAGAAATGCCGAGGTTGCAGATTTGATATTGGTAAATACCTGTTCGGTAAGGGAAAAAGCCGAACAAACGGTTAGAAAAAGACTTACTGAATTTAGAAAATTAAAAACGGCAAAACCAGGATTATTAGTGGGTATTTTAGGATGTATGGCCGAACGTTTAAAATCGCAATTATTAGAACAAGAAAAATTGGTGGACATTGTTGTGGGTCCTGACGCCTATCGCACCCTACCCGATTTAATTTCAGCAGCCGGTACGGGACAAAAAGCGGTAAACGTCATATTAAGTAGAGACGAGACATACGGAGATATTGCTCCCGTTAGATTGGATAGCAATGGCATTAGTGGATTTGTTTCCATTATGCGAGGGTGTAATAATATGTGTAGCTTTTGTGTGGTTCCATTTACAAGAGGTCGTGAACGTAGCCGGGATGCTTTTAGTATTGTAGCAGAATGTAGAGACTTGTTTGAAAAAGGTTACAAGGAAATCACTTTGTTAGGCCAAAACGTTGATAGTTATTATTGGAACAACCCCGAAACCAATGTTTCTGTAACCTTTGCGCAGTTACTTGAAAGTGTTGCCCAAATTGATATTAGCCTGCGTGTTCGATTTAGTACATCACATCCTAAGGATATAACGGACGAAGTATTGTATACGATGGCGAAGTACCACAATATTTGCAAATACATTCACTTACCTGTTCAAAGTGGTAGCACTAGAATGTTGCAATTAATGAATAGAACTTATAC
>CANHIR010000028.1 GCA_947461015.1 Bacteroidota bacterium
AGTTATTTTCTCTATTTCTTCTTCAGAAATTGATCCATGTCTATACAATATGGGATTGCCATTTTCAAATCCAATAATTGTTGATTCGACACCTTTTTCACATTGTCCTCCGTCTAAAATGGCTTCAATCCCTTGTCCAAAATAATCAAAAACGTGTTTTGCATTTGTAGGACTTATTGAACCAAATGGGTTTGCACTTGGCGCACACAATGGGAAATCAAGTGTATCTAATAAAGCTAATGTTACTGGATGATTGGGAATTCTTACTGCTACAGTGTTTTTACCTGCAGTTATTAAATTTGAAACCTGTGGTTGTTTATTTAGTATCAGCGTTAAAGGACCAGGCCAAAACTTTTCTGCAAGTTTTAAAGCAATTTCTGGAATATCAGTTGCAACAGCATAAATACTAGAAACATCCTTTAGGTGAACTATTAGCGGATTGTAAAACGGCCTTTGTTTTAATTCAAATATCTTTTTTATAGCAATTTCATTGTAAGCATTCCCTGCTAAACCATATACTGTTTCTGTTGGGATAGCAACCAAGCCATTATTTTCAAGTATATCTTTAGCTTTATTTATATCATTAATGAGCATATTAATATTTAAGGGTTACACATGTCACAATACATAGGATCTTCCTTTTTTTTGCCATTGGGGTATATTTCTTCCTTAGCATAACCACATTTTTTACAAGTATAGAAGTAGCTTATAGTGCTACGTGTTGGAAAATTGCATATTTCGCATGGCAGGCCATTTTTGGCATCTGTTATTCCGAATCCTGGTGTTTTGCAAGTTGGGCACAATGAGTTTATCTTATTTGCTAATTTTTTCGTTGCGCCTTCAATAATTTTCATTCTTGTTGGGTTATACAAAGCCCGCATGTCTGTTTCAACATATGCTGTTCCGAATTCATTAATTAAGTTTTGAAACTTTTTCTTTAATAATTCTACATTTGTTATTCCTTTTGTAATACCAATAAATTCGTCTTTAGACTTTCTTAAAATTAATCCGTGTGATGGAAAATTTACTTTGGCAGCAAATGCTAAAAGATCTTCAATATTATTTATTGCCGATCCACTAAAATTGGTTTCCGTACTTACCTCCCTGGTAATAATCTCCAAATTGTTTCTTTTATCAACAAAAAGTAAGAATTCATCATCTGCAGATACAAAATAGATACCTGGGTGTGCACCAAAAGAACCTTCGCTTGCTATTGCTAAATCACAATTCGTTATTTCCATTGCCATATTACATTTAATTCTGGCCGTACTTATTGGATCTGCTTTTCTATCCATCTCTCCCGTGAAAGTACCTAGTGTGTCTGTATCTAAATTTTTTACTACAAAACATTTTACCCCAAGCTCTTTTTCTAATATTGGAGTAATTACGCTTTCTTTTCCGTGCATTGTTGCAATGACTAAATCACGGCTTTTAAACATGCTTCTTCAATTTCAATAAATGATATTCTTATTTCGGAATTAATGACAAGCTTTTTATTTCCTGCTTTTGCTTCTTCTAAAATTTCTTCTAGTTTCTGCATTTCGTTTCTTAATGCAGGAATTCTTATTTGTGCAATTTCGTCTGGTTTACCAAATCGCTCATGAGCACTCCAATTTTTAATATTATGATAATTTATTTTTGATAAAAACATGTTCATTAATATTTCTTTTGCATCCCCAAAAGAGTAGCTGCCATCAATGATTTTAAGGTTTTTAGTAGTTTTCATTTGTTTTTGTATTTTTATTTGGCATAAATTTGATTACTAGCGCTCCTGTTATTATCCCTAAGCAGTTAAATAATTGACTATTAATAACATCTTTAGTTAAAAAGGCCTCAATCAAAAAGACAATCATTAATACTAAGCAGATAAAGATTTTTAATTCATTTATTTTCATTTTATTTTCGTTTATGGTACAAATTTGAGCCCTTTTTTTATATAAATTATATTGAACTTTATTATATTTGTCATAAAAATATATTATGAACTATACCATTAGCCAATTAAAAATATTTTTAAAAGTGGTTGAATTCGAAAGTATCACAAAGGCGGCTGTAGATTTGAATTTGACGCAACCTGCGGTATCTATCCAACTAAAAAACTTTCAGAAAGATTTTAAATTTCCTTTAACCGAAATAATCAATAAAAAACTCTTTGTTACAGACTTTGGCAAAGAAATTGCTATGGCTTGTGAGAATATATTAAATGAGCTTGAAATTATTAATTACAAAAGTTTAGGCTACAATAATAATTATACGGGGAAATTGAAAATTTCGGTTGTTTCAACGGGAAAGTATATCATGCCTTATTATTTAGCCAATTTTTTAAATGAGCATCCAGATGTGGACTTACTAATGGATGTAACAAATAAATCAAAGGTTATATCAAGCTTAGAAAAAAATGAAATTGATTTCGCACTAATTTCAATTTTGCCAGATAATCTGAATGTTATTGAGCTTGAATTAATAGAAAACCAATTATATATGGTTGGAAACAAAGAAATTGCCGAAGAAATTTCAAAAAATAAGAAATCTTTTGACAGTAAGCCGTTTATTTATAGAGAGGCAGGCTCGGGAACAAGACAAATGATGGAAAAATTTATAAACAAAAACAAATTTCTCACCAAAAAGAAAATTGAACTCACTTCAAATGAGGCGGTTAAACAAGCTGTTTTAGCAGGAATTGGTATTTCTATTATGCCCATTATTGGCATTAAGTCAGAAATTACAACTGGCAAACTAAAGATTATAGACACAAAAGGGCTTCCTATTACTACAAAATGGAGATTGGTTTGGTTAAAAGAAAAGAAATTAAGCCCCATTGCACAACATTATATTGAGTATCTGAAAAAAGAAAAAGGGAATATCAATAAAACATCATTTTTAATCCCAAAGATGTAGATTCCAATATTGCTATGTTTTGAAAACACAAACTGAATTTGTCTAATTTTGGCAAGACTAAAACAAATACTAATAATGCCATAAATAGAAATTCAAATGAATGCTAAAGGAAGTAAAAAAAGGGGCCATTATTGCTAATGGCCCCTACCAAAAATCCTAACTTAAAACTTATTTAGGTAAAACAACAGCATCTATTACGTGTACCACGCCATTGTCTGCTTTTAAATCTGTAGCAGTCACGGTTGCGAATCCACCCTTTTCATCTGTCAAAATTACTTTGCCATCTTTTAAAGAAGCTGTTAATTTACCACCGCTTACGGTAGTTAAGGTAACTTTTCCTTTACCATCATTGATTGCTTTTAAAACTGCAGCAGCATCTAAATTTCCTGCTACAACATGGTAAGTCAAAATCTTAGCTAAAGTAGCTTTGTTCTCAGGTTTTAAAAGTGTTTCAACTGTTCCTTTAGGTAATTTTGCAAATGCATCGTTTGTAGGAGCAAATACGGTGAATGGACCTGCGCTTTGTAAAGTACTTACTAAATCGGCAGCTTGAACAGCCGCAACTAATGTAGTGTGTGCTTTAGAACCAACAGCTACGTCCACCACAGTTTTTTGAGCAGATGCTGATATAACGCCTCCAATCAGCAATGTCAATAAGAATTTCAATTTCATATTTATTATTTTATTTAACATTATAAACAGAAAATGGTCTGTAAATGTTTGCGTAATAATTCTATTGGCAAATAATTAACAATCTTGTTTCATTATATGTATTTAGTGTTTAACAATCGTTAAACATATTAATTTCTATTATCTATCTTTATATTTAATTTAGCACTTAAATGATGATGTATGAAATTTAGATTTTTATTCCTAATGTTTATGATAAGCACGCAAATGCAATTACAGGCACAGTCTATGGACAAAATTATGCTTAGAACAAATAAGTTGAATTACGTAGCAGGAGACAGTATCATTTTCAATGCCATTATCCCTCAAATTAAAAATGAAAATAATTTTGATAAAAAATTAAAACTGGAAGTATTAAATGAAAAGGATTCAATATTGACAAGCAAATATTTTGAAATTACAAACGGCATAGCTAATGGATTTCTAATAATTGATAATGCAATTATGGAAACAATTTATGCGTTAAATATTAAAATAGTAACAGATCAAAATATCGATGTTTTATACAACAATGCTTCTTTAACATTAAAAACAGTGCTCGTAAAAAATGTTTTAAAACGATCCACTAAACAAATTAACGAAGAGTACACTACTGGGATGTTTAAAAATACGGCAACTGCTAGAATATTAGATATGATAAATGAACCACCTCCAAATACGGGGAATGGTATTCCTATATTGCAGTATATTCAAGGAAAGCTACCAGGCCTGATGGTTTCGGTTGGCGCAGGCGGCAAAGTAGTCTTAACTTCAATAAGAAGAATCTCAATTAGCGCACCTAGCCCAATTCTAGTTTATTTAGACGAACAGGAGGCGGGGGACATCATTAGTCAAATATATCCAAGAGACGTTTCGCTTGTTAAATATTGGCCTCCAGGTACAGCACAAATACCAGGTAGTGGTGGTGCAGGTGTTTTATCGATTTATTCTAAAAAATGGAGCGATATTAAATAGATCTAACCTTTGGTCTTGTTTTTGTTCTTCAAATTGAATTTTTTCTTAAATTCAATGATATGAAAACACTTCAACCATTGCATTTTAGTTGTACGAGATGTATAACTAAGCTCCTACTTATTGTAAGTATTTTTTCTGCAAATAATTTATTTGCACAATCTGTAGTAGAAAAAATTGTCCAAGAAGAAAATAATCATTCACAACTGCAAACAATGGCGCATGAATTATTTGATGGCATTGGACCAAGATTAGTGGGTACGCCTCAAATGAAAAAAGCCAATGACTGGGCAGTTGAGAAATATACAAGTTGGGGCATTACCGCACGCAATGAAAAATTTGGTGAATGGAAAGGATGGGAGCGTGGTATTACACATATAGATATGCTTTCACCAAGGGAAAAAAGTTTAGAAGGCACTCAATTATCTTGGAGCCCTTCTACTAAAGGCAAAAGTGTAAAAGCAGAAATCATTATTATTCCAGATGTAGCTGATTCAATAGCTTTTGCGCATTGGCTACCCAATGTAAAAGGGAAATTTGTTATGATCTCAATGAATCAACCCACTGGAAGACCAGACGATAACTGGCAGCAATTTGCAACCAAGGAGTCATTTGATAAACTAAAAAAAGAACGTACAGAACTAACTGAAGCTTGGCGTAAACGATTAAGTAAAACTGGTTTTTCATCAAGGATGTTGCCCATTATATTAGAAAAAGCAGGTGCTGTAGGTATATTAACAAGCAACTGGTCAAGTGGTTTTGGTGTTGACAAAATATTTAATGCCTATACAACAAAAGTGCCAACGGTTGACATTGCTTTAGAAGATTATGGAACTTTATATCGTTTGGTGGAAAATGGTGACAATCCAATTATTAGCATTCAAACCAATTCAAAAGATTTGGGCATAGTGCCCAACTTTAATACCATCGCAGAAATTAAAGGAACCGAAAAGCCAGATGAATATGTGATGCTTTCGGCGCATTTCGATTCCTGGGATGCAGGACAGGGTGCAACCGATAATGGTACAGGCACTTTAACCATGATGGAAGCCATGCGTATTTTAAAACAAGTATACCCAAATCCAAAGCGTACCATTTTAGTTGGTCATTGGGGTAGTGAGGAACAAGGCTTAAATGGCTCTAGGGCTTTTGTGGAAGACCATCCCGAAGTGGTTGGAAAACTTCAAGCCTTATTTAACCAAGACAATGGAACGGGCAGGATTGTAAATATTTCAGGGCAAGGTTTTCAGCATGCGGGTGAATTTATTACGCGATGGTTAGCTGCCGCACCTAGTAATTTAAAAGATTCTATCAAAACAACATTCCCTGGAACGCCGGGTGGAGGGGGAAGTGATCATGCCTCATTTATTGGAGTAGGTGCGCCAGGCTTTTCATTGGGTGCTTTAAATTGGTCTTACTTTAATTACACTTGGCATACCAATAGAGACACTTATGATAAAATCATTTTTGATGATTTAAAAAACAATGCAATGCTTACTGCCATTTTGGTTTATATGGCTTGTGAGGATAAGGAAACTTTCCCAAGGGACAAAGCCGATTTAGGAACAGATAAAAGAACAGGGCAACCTATACAATGGCCAACACAAGTAAAAGCAATGCGCATGGGACCTATAGCGCCAACAAATTAATAACTGTGACTACTATGAAATATTTTATTTTTCTTTTTCTAGTTGCATTAAGTTTCCAGTCTAATGCGCAAATGTTAAATGATAGTCCATTTAATGCAAGCGTTGCACATCCAAAATATAGCAAAGGGAAAGGCCCCAAAATGCTTATAGATGCTGCTCATCATAATTTTATTGTTGAAATGGGTTTAATAAAACCATTGGTTGATGTAGTTACATCCGACGGGTATTTGCCTACCATCGATTCTGCTTTGTTTACAAAATCGTATTTGTCCAATTATAAAGTGGTTGTAATTACACCAGCTATGCCTTTTAAATTTGGGTCAAAAAGAGAAGTGACCGATGAAATTACATTTACAGAAGACGAACTAAATGCTTTGTATGATTGGGTTTCAGATGGCGGCGCTTTACTTATGTTAAGTGAACATGCGCCTATTGATAAATCCATGACGCCCTTGTTTAAAAAGTTTGGTATTCAATTAAGTACGGGTGCTATTTTTGATAGCGTTTACTGCGATTCAACAGTTAAACGTCCTTCCTTTGAAACCTTATTAAAATTCACAAGTCAGAATGGATTGTTAAATCAAGAGCATCCCATAACAAAAGGGGAACATAAAAATGAGCAAATTCATCATATAGAAACATACACTGGAAGTTCTTTGCTAGGAGTTAATTATACTAATATATTTAAGCTGTCTCCATATGCCAAAATGATTAAATGGTCGAGTGGTTTACCATCAAATTTGGGTAATTCTCAGGGATTGGCAGGGAATATTGGAAAGGGTAAAGTTGCAGCATTTGGCGACTGTAATGGATTTACTGCAATGTATGTGAGCTCAAAAAATGGCGAGAAATTTTCAGCAGGAATGCAGGTAGAAGCCTTTGATTGGAAACAATTTGTATTAAATACTTTTCATTGGCTTTCTAAATAAATAAATAATTGGTCATTATTATTTTAGATTCACTGCATCTCCATAAAAATAAGCCGCAGTGACGCCTCCGTCCATTAATAAATCACTACCTGTAATAAAGGCAGCATCCGGCCCCATTAAGAATGCGGCAACTGCTCCTACTTCATCTGGCATGCCTGCTCTTCCCGCAGCGGATGATGAAATCATTTTCCTGTATCCATCTCCTCTTGGTCCATTTAATTCATCTTCTGCAAGCGGCGTCATGATAATGCCAGGACTAATGGCGTTTATTCTTGCTCCTCTTTTTCCCCACCTCACCGACTCGGCCCTAACCCTTAAAGAATTTCCTCTTTTTGAAAGTTGGTAAGCATGTAAACTATCTTTTACATTTTCTAATTGAACCAAGGAGAGTGCAAGTAGTTCATCGGAAGGCGTGACTGCTAAATCTTTGTCTTCTTTTGCTGTAAGCGCAGGTAGCCTATGACCTGATTGTGAAGAAATAATTATACCTACACCACCTTGTGCAATTACATCCCCAAAAATTTCTATAACCAATGCAGTCCCATATAAATCTACTTTTAAAATAGTTTCTGGGCTTGCTTGTGAAGGTGAAACGCCAGCGGCATGAATTAAGCCAGTAATAGACCCTAACGCAATCGCTTTATCGGCTACATCCTTAACTGATATTCTTGAACTTACATCAATATGAGTTGTACTAACTTCAAATCCAGCCTCAGATAGCATTTTAGAAGTTGCCGCTGCATTTTCTTTTTTAATATCGGCAATTAAGATATGCTTTCCTATACGCACTCTTTTTGCGATGGCTTGACCAATTGCACCTGCTCCAATTAATACAATTACTTCTTTATTTCTCATGCGCATTATTTATTGAATAAACACTTTCTTTAAATAATATCCGTTTGGATCTATCATTGGGGGGTATTGACTGGAAACTTTTATGCCATCCTTTCCAATAATTTTTCTTTCTACTTTATTATTTATCATAAGGTCAATAGGCAAATCCATCACATAATTGGCAGGGGCAATTTGATATTGTTGATAGCCAATTTCTTTTACGTTAAAATCTAATGTATTCGTTGTTCTCAAATAAAAATCAAAAAATAATTTTAAGGAGTAACCGGCTGCATTGCTAAATAGTACTTCCACGTCCTTTGAGGTTACAAAATTATCATAAGTGTATTGTGGGTCGGTTGCTAATTTTTTTAAAGTAGGAAAGAATATTTCATCCCCTATCACATACCGTAGGCTATGCATGAAAAATGCTCCTTTTGTATAAACGTCATTTCCAGCATAAGTTTCATCCTCCGATAATTCTTCACCCCCTACCATTGGTTTCTTAAATTTTATACTCCTTTTAAACGCGGCCATTTTAGCATCATAAGCTTCCTGTCCTCCTAAATCATAATAAGCGAGGGCTTCGGCATAAGTGCCAATTCCTTCCTGTATCCACATATGCGCCCAGTCCTTATTGGTTACTTTATTAGCCCACCACTCATGAGCATATTCGTGAAATAAATTATCCGAATATTCATGTCCGCCAATGTTTCGATATTCAAATTTATTATTAAAGGTAATCATGGTTTGATGCTCCATCCCTGAATTGGGCACTTCGGCGATTCCAATTTTTTCTTTATACCAAGGATATTCCCCAAAGTATTTTTCTAAAATTTTAGTATCTCTAATTTTAGTTTCAATTAATTTATTAGCATGCATGGTATCTTCTTCCAAAACATAAAATTCAATTGGTACTTTATTTCCGTTAATGGTGGTATAGCTTCCTTTTGCTACTTTGTATTTCCCTATATTAAAAATCACACAATAATTACTAATGGTGTAATTGGTTTTCCAGTAATAAGTTGCTTTATTGTTTTTAAGGGTTGTTTTTTGCAATAGCCCAGGACCTGCTACTACTAATCCTTTGGGTACTGTTATATGCATATCTACCCCTTCATTGGGTTCGTCACTTGGATGATCCTTACAAGGGAAATACATTCTGCCACCTTCTTTTTGAATATTAATAGAAACCCAATCGTTACCCAAGCTGTCTTTAGCCCAAGTAAAACCGCCAAGCCAAGGTGGCTTCACCGCAACAGGAGGGGCGCCTCCATATTTAATGTCGACCAGCTGTTTACCAATTGTAAAACCTGCTTTAGAAGTGATATATATTTTATCATCCTTCTGTTCAAAAGCAACTTCTTTTTTATTGACCAATACTTTTTCCACTGTTAATAAGTGAACCAAGTCTAACAAAATGGTATCTGTTTGCTTAGATAAGCTTAAGGTTACTATGGTATTCCCTTGAATGGTTCTTTGATTAATGTCTACATCCAAATTTATATCATAATGTCTTATATCCATGATCGCCTGAAGTGGTTTTAATTTTCCCCCAGAGGATAAATAACTTACATCTAAATTATTTTGACCCAATAGGGTATTTGCAATAAGTATGCTTAATAAAGTGATAATTTGCTTCATAGTTTTTTTATTGTTTTTAAATTTAATCCATTTACGGCAACTCGCAAATTCTTGCTATATTTAAATACCCATTATTTTAGTATTTTATTTTCGAGCCAATGAAAAAGTATTCATTAATTGCAATGCTGTTGATAGGGACTTGTGCCTTTATAAAAGCCCAAAACACCGAGACCAAATTAGTGTTATTAGGAACCGGCACTCCCTTTGCGGATCCCAATAAATCAGGTCCTTCCATGGCAATTGTGGTAAACAATACCTCCTATATAGTGGACTGTGGGCCAGGTGTGGTGCGGAGGGCAGCGCAAGCAAAAGAATTAGGGTTCCCTTCATTGGAAGCTGCGCAATTAAAAACGCTATTTATTACTCATTTACATTCAGATCATACTATAGGCTTGGCTGATATCATTTTAACACCTGCTGTTTTAGACCGCAATGCACCTATTAATATTTATGGGCCTATAGGCACAAAAAAAATGACCCATCATATCATGGAAGCTTATAAAGAAGATATTGAAATAAGAATAAAGGGATTGGAAAAAGGAGACGCTATCGCCTACAAAGTAAATACCACTGAAATTAAAGAAGGAGAAATTTATAAAGACAGTAATATTATTGTAACTGCCTTTAATGTGAAGCATGGGCAATGGGAAAATGCATTTGGCTTTGTCTTTCAAACCAAGGATAAGAAAATTGTAGTTTCTGGAGATTGTACTTACAGTGAAAACTTAATTAAATATGCAAAGGATTGCGACATCTTAGTTCATGAGGTATACGCTGATGCAGGCTTAAAAAAACGCACGCAAAGATGGCAGGATTATCATTCCACTTTTCATACCTCCACGTTTCAATTAGCGGATATTGCCAAGCAAGTAAAACCTAAACTACTCATACTCAATCATCAATTAACATTTGGCACTACATTGCAAAGCCTGCTAGAGGAAGTAAAGTCAAAATACACTGGTGCAGTGGTAAATGGGGCAGATTTAGATGTTTATTAAGCCGTAGTTTTTACCATATTTTTCATAAATTGAGGATACACCCAATTTAAATAAAACAAATTACTATGTCTATTTTATCTAATTACACGGACGGCTTTTTTAATGTAAGTGCTGAGCATGGATTTTTACCAATAAAAGCCCCACTCGTAAAATTACCCAGCCAATACGAAGATTTACAAACAGTTTTGGACCATATGCCTGTTGTATTAAGTGAAAATGAATTTGGGTATTTGAATACGGAAGATGGCATTGTTGCACCCACTTTGGCGATCAAAAATCATTTAAGTGCAGTAGAAAAAGAGGAAGACATTTTTGTTTTACAAGCTTTATTTAGATCCTATAGTTTTTTAGCCTCTGCTTATTTATTAGAGCCCTCTTTTCAGCAATATAGAAAGGATGGTAAATATGGGAAAGCAAGAAATGTATTACCTGCAAATATTGCACAGCCTTTTTGTAAAGTAGCGGATAAATTAAATGTTTTTGCTTGGCTAGATTATCATTATGCCTATTCATTAGGTAATTACCAAAAGTTAAACGAGGCCGGCGATTTGAATTGGGAAAATATAACCATGTGTAACCGATTTTCTGGTCAACCCGACGAGGTGGGTTTTATTATGTTGCATGTAGATATCAATCGTTTTTCAGCAAATTTAGTGGGCACTGTAATGCAAACCATTCAGGCCTTAAATAGTGGAGCACAAACGGTAGGCGACTTGTTGGAAAAGAATTGGTCAACCATGAAGCAAATGAATGAGCGAAGGAAAGAAATGTGGAAGGCTTCAAGATGGCAGCGATACAATGATTTTAGAATTTTCATAATGGGGGTGAAGGGGAATACCGCATTATTTGGTGACGGAGTGGTGTATGAAAATGTATGGGAGGAGCCTAAAGCATTCAGAGGTCAAACAGGCGCACAGGATGATATTATTCCAATGCAAGATATTTTTTCGGGTGTTATTTTTTATTACCCCGAAAATGAACTCACTAAATATTTATTAGATCTTAGATTATACCGCCCCACCTGCGTGCAGGATTTTTTCAAAGACCTTGAAAACTCAATGAAAACTTTGCATCCAAAAGGCTTAATGGGTAAACTCGTTGAAAACAAAGATGTAACCGGCCTTTGCTATTTATTAGGCATATTAGAAGAGATTTATCATTTTAGAAATGGTCATTGGCAGTTTGTTCAAAAATATATAATGGCAAACACCAAGTATGCAATGGCTACAGGGGGCACCCCAATTACTTCTTGGATCCCCAATCAAATTTTATCTGTGATTCATCAAATGGAGGATGTGGTTGCTGCAATTACCGCGATCGGTGCTTCAGATCAAGAAGAAGCCAATTCCATTTTTGAAAAAAATATAAAATTGCTACCTACTAAAAAAGGATTGATTGACGGACAACTTGCTTTAATTCATAATAATGATTTTTCTGCAGAAGCGGTGTTTGCTTTGAACCAGAAATTTGGATATGATGATACAAAGTAATTTTGTGGATAGTGCTGTTATGAGCGTATCCTATAAAACAATAGTTATGAAAGAAAAAGCTACATTAGATCCAAAAATACTTATCAACGATAGGTTATTGAATCTATTATTGTAACATAGAAAATATGTTCATCAGTAAAAACTACAATTAATAAATAATAAGGTGTAATAATTAAGACTTTCATTATCTGGAACTTTGCATAAGTCCTTTTTAACAAATAAAGAGGAATGAATGATAAAAAATACTAGATATGAAAAAGAATTTATTAAATGCGATATGTTTCATTGCAATTGCATTGATTGGAATAAACAAAAGTTTTGCGCAAGAATCGGTAAGTGTTTCTTCCATCACAGCTCCACCATTATTTTCAGGAAACAATGGCTTTAGAACCTGGTCAGTTGGTATACATGCAGGTGCAATGATGCCCTTTTCTGCTTTTGGAGGTAAAACAAGTTTTTCCAATGGGTTACAAACATTAGCTTACGGCGGGTATATTAAATACCAAGCTTCACATGTAATTGGCATTCAAGTTGATGTTATCGGAGGCTCAAATAATGCAATTAGCGACTTCGCAAATTACAGATAGCGAATTAGAAGCTACTACTATTCACAAGCATTTTAGAACTTCATATAATCCTAAAGAAGCCTTTGTGTATGAAGATTTACCTTCTTTAGCATTGTAGCTATTTATCCAAATTTAAAATAACATTATTTAAAATAAATAGGTCCTTTAGCGAATGTTTAAGGCAAACTATTATAGGCTTGTATTGCCTGTACAATATCTACTTCCTTTTTTAAGTTTAATTTCTTTTCTGCAATCATTGCATTAATGTCTGCTTCTCTGTCCATTAAAAAAGCCATCACATCCTCTTTACTTAAGCGAATAAATTTAAATTGGTCTCCTTTCTTAATATAGTATCTGCTGGTATTAGAAAATGTTTTTACCATGCCTGCATTAATCTCACTCATTTCAGATACTTGTTTAATATCCGATCGGTAAAATTGCACAGTACCTGTGCCTACTAAAACTTGCACATATTGATCCGGCTTTAGCCCTGCCTGATTCAAACCTTTTGTGAATACTAGTTCAGTTTTAGTGTCTGGCCATTTTGAAAATAATTTTACTTCTACTATTTTATCAACTAATTCAAATGCATCTCCTTCTTTATTATAAAAAAGGGCATTGTCAAATAAGTTTAGCTTTAATTCAAGATCATTGTATATGCCTAAATTAGTGGTGACAATTCCACGCATCCATTTGTCTTGTAAAAATGGAGTACCTCTAATGCCAGCATATTTTTCTGGATTAAAATTTTTGCTTGAAACAGGATCTTGTAATTGAAGCAATTGTGCTTGCGCTGTATATAAGGAAGTACATAGAAAAAGACTAAATAGTATTTTTTTCATAATCACATTTTAGAACCTAAAACTAATTGCTTTGCTCCATTTTTAGAAATAAAAATCGTTAAAAAAAGAAAGGCCGCCATAAAGGCAGCCTTTCTATATAAAATTGCAGGGGAGGATTAATTCCAGCCTGGATTTTGTTGTGTTTTGATGGTTGCATTTGCATCCAATTCGCCTTGTGGGATTGGCATCAATCTTCTGAAGTTAGAGAAATCGATAGTTCTTGCAGATGAAGGGTAATCCGTACTACGTACAATTCCTCTTTTCAATCTTTGCATGTCAGGATAACGCTCACCTTCGAAAGCCAATTCTTTTCTTCTTTCTAAGATAATGTCTTCTAATAAAGCAGCACCTGAAGAAGCAATTGCTGGCGCACCTCTACGGCTAGTTACTTCGTTAACATACTTCAAAGCATCAGCTGTGTTTGAAGGGTAAGAAGCTTCTGCAGCAATCAAATACATTTCAGACATTCTAATTACTTTCGTATCGGTATGGTCACCACTAAATGAAGTGAATTTATTCACAAATACAGAAGCTAATCCACCTCTAGTACCTGTAGCGTATAATGATTTTCTTATGTCTGCAGCATCAAACTTAGCATATAATTCAGAAGAACATAACATATCACCATAGTTACCAGACTGTAAGTAAATGTAAGCCAATGCATCAAATGCGTTGTTAGCAACCGCATCAAATGACAATTCAAATAAAGTTTCAACTTTATCTGTTCTTGGCGCTACACCAGCCCAATAGCCAGCATGTGCAGCGGAAGTTACTGGAGTGAAACCACTGTTTGTAATTACATCTAATGCCGCTGTTTTAGCATTTGTCATATCGCCCATTGTAAGGTATACCTTAGCTTGTAAAGCTTTTGCAGCATATTTGCTAAACTGAGAAGAGTTGGTAAACTTTGTCATTAAAGAAAAAGCTTGAGTCAAATCTCTGTTAATTTGGTCATATACTTCAGACACCTTAGCTCTACCTGGCTTTAAGTCAGGATTGTATACAGTAACAACTGGCACACCTAAAGCATTAGGGTCTTGTGTGTAAGGAGTAGCAAAATAACGCACCAAGTTAAAGTAAGCCAATGCACGAATTGCATAAGCCTCTCCTTTGTATTGTAATACGTTTGCATTATCTGCAACTTTAGAGTTGATGATATTATTAGCACGTAAAATTACTGTGTAACAAGCACTCCATAAACCAGAAACGTCACCATCCGTTACTGTATAGTTATACAGATTGAATGAAGTGTATCGGTTTGTGTTGGATACTGACTGATAAGTATTATCGGCCATGATATCACCAAGTACTGGTAAAGATCTACCGTATAAAGCAGTAGATTTTAAACCTGCATAAGC
>CANHIR010000029.1 GCA_947461015.1 Bacteroidota bacterium
AATTATTTATTCTTCTTCTTATGACGATTCTTTCTTAAACGTTTTTTTCTTTTGTGCGTCGCAATTTTATGACGCTTTCTTTTTTTACCACAAGGCATGTCCGATAATTTTTGTTATTAAAAATGTTATTTCTCTTCTATTTCTTCAACTCATTAATTCTTTCATCTAGTATTTTGACAAATTCAGGAATGTTGACCAACGTCTTAACCTTAAGGTACCATTCAATAGCCAATCCCTTTTGGTTAGTTAGTTCGTAACATTCAGCAAGATTCATCATTGCATCCCAATTTCCTGGCTCTAATTTTAGGACTGCTAAAAAACGTTCAATTGCTTTAGGG
Organism: Bacteroidota bacterium; assembly: GCA_947461015.1. GTDB lineage: Bacteria > Bacteroidota > Bacteroidia > Chitinophagales > Chitinophagaceae > Sediminibacterium. The sequence goes on from CANHIR010000029.1 coordinate 339, forward strand.
TATTGACCGGATTTTTTTCCACCCAATCCAAGTATAAATTGCCCATAAGCGTTTTGAGGATTTTTATCCACCACTTCTTTCACTTTAAGAATGCCCGCCATTGGATTGTCAGAAATGTTACCCAATAAATAACATGCGCCTAAATTAATGATGGCTGAATCATTATTGGGATTCATTACTAATGCTTTATCTAAAAGAACTTTTGCATTTACTGCCATCCAATTTTGGATTTCAGGGGGTGCATCCATTGTTGTTAGTCTATCTATCAACAGCTGGGCTGCAAAAGTGAGGCTTTTTTCAGAATTTTCCAACAAAGCACCGCTGTAAGTGTAATATAAATAAGGAGCGAGGTTTTGAGCTGAATCGGCCCAAAATTTAGATAATTGTCTGTAAGCTTTAATACTATCCAAGGTTGTTTTGGATGTATTTAGTTGATTTTCAACGTTTAGCAATGAACTTTTTTGGCTAGCAGTAAGTGCAGTTTTAGCCCCTTCAAGCATTGATTGAGTGCTAAATGTCTGATTTACAGTAGCTTCTTTTGATTGGCTAAGTAAGTTTTTATTTTCTCTTGGGACATAAACGACAAGCACGATACATAAAAGTACGGCTAATCCAATGACAAGTAACTGAGGTAATTTCAAAATAAGACAATTTCCTGCAAAGGTAATTACTTACGACTGCTTTTCACCTCGTTTACAAATTCTTTTGCAGGTTTAAATGCTGGAATAAAATGTTCAGGAATTTCTACCGCAATATTCTTTTTAATGTTACGCCCAATCTTTGCGGCTCTTTTCTTAGTTATAAAGCTACCAAACCCACGAATATAGATATTCTGGCCATTTGATAAGCTTTCTTTAACTTCCTTAAACATCGTTTCTAAAGTAACTAAAACATCCACTTTAGGAATTCCAGTTTTCTCAGAGATTTGATTGATGAGATCAGATTTTCTCATGAAGTTGATTTTTTGGGGTTTCAGTATTAAAAATAAATGAAATTTTAACTTTTTACAACTAAATCTTCAATTATTTATATTGATTTGTCCATTATTTTAATAATATATGCATATATATTATTTATATATTAAATAATTACAATTTATAACTTATATATTTTTTATGAATTTTACCTATAAATTGACCTTTTTTAATCAATTTTACCCCAAATGAACACAGTTTTTTGCGATTTACTGCTAAAATGGAACAAAACGTCTAATGATAGACCCATGCCATGGAAGGGAGAGAAAGAACCCTATAAAATTTGGCTGAGTGAAATTATTTTGCAACAAACCAGGGTAGAACAGGGGCGTGCGTATTATGAAAATTTTGTAAAAAAGTATCCAACCGTGCAATTGCTTGCGCAGGCCAAAGAGAAAGAAGTTTATAAAATGTGGGAAGGATTAGGCTATTATAATAGGTGTAAAAATTTATTATTTACCGCAAAATACATAGCTGCAAATTTGAAAGGAATATTTCCCAATAAGTATGATGCGTTGTTGGAATTAAAAGGAGTGGGACCTTATACTGCCGCTGCCATTGCATCCTTTGCATATAATCTTCCATATGCAGTAGTGGATGGGAATGTATTTAGGGTTTTTGCACGTTATTATGGAATACATACCCCAATAGATACAAAGGAAGGGTTAGAAATTTTTAATAAAATTGCGCAAGCTAATTTAGCAAAAAAGAAAGCGGGTATTTATAATCAAGCATTAATGGATTTTGGTGCAACTATTTGTAAACCAGCTTCTCCATTGTGTTCCAGCTGCTTGATGAAAACAACTTGTGTTGCATTTAATGAAAATTTGGTTGGTCAATTGCCTGCTAAGTTAAAAGTGATTCAAAAGAAAAAAAGGTATTTTGATTTTTGTTGTTTTATCGTTGGTGACAAATGGTTTATACAAAAAAGAGCAGCGGGAGATATTTGGGCAGGGCTCTATCAATTTTATTTAATTGAAAATGAAAAAGCAATCCTGTCCGATAGGAAATATTTCACTCAAATATTAAAGGATCAGTTAATGATTGAAGATAAAAGTGTTGATATCCTACCAAATGAAAACGTATTTCACCAACAACTTACCCACCAGCTGTTAGAAATTAGATTTTCGAAAATTTATGTAAAGGAAATTCCTCGGGCACTTGAAAAAGGACTTTGGGTAAAAATGAATGCCTTACTTAAATATCCTTTTCCAAAGACAATAATTGATTTCTTGGCAAAGGAAGGGTAAAAGTGAATGATGAAATGTCTTATTTAATTATTAACTTTCCACCATAAATTAATCCAATTTTGGAATCTTTCTCTACGCGCTTTAACATGCTATTGGCTGCCATTCATAATCCCATTCAGCAAGATGCCTTGCTTTTTATGGTAATGTGTATATTACTTTTCTTATCCTTTGCCATTGCTGGTTCGGAAGTGGCTTTTTTTTCTTTGTCCTATAAAGACATTCAAATATTAAAAACAAAACATAATAAAGCGGTTAAGCGGATTGTAGTATTGCTAGAAAATCCGAATAAGCTTTTGACGAGCATGTTAATTGCCAATAGTTTTTTGAATATCTGTATTATATTAATTGCAAATATCCTTATAAACCATTTATTTGTATTTGACCACATTGGATTTCCAGGGCTTGAATTTATTGTAAAAGTATTGTCTGTTACCTTGATGCTATTATTTTTTGCAGAAATATTACCAAAAGTAATGGCTACTCAAAATAATATTCGGTTTGCCCAAAATTTTGGAGGCATTATACAGGTTGTCTACTTTATTTTCTCAAAGCCTAGCAATGTAATGGTTAAGTATACCAATATTATTGAAAATAGGTTGGCAAAAAAGAATTATGGCACTACCTACAGTATGGAAGAATTAGATCATGCAATTGATTTAACCGCTTCTACTAATGAACAAGAAAGTGAAAAGAAAATATTAAAAGGTATTGTTAAGTTTGGCAATATTTCGGTAAAGCAAATTATGAAAACTAGGTTAGATGTTTATGGTGTTGACGCATCCATACCCTTTCATGAATTATTAGATCACATTAAGGAACATAATTACAGTAGATTCCCTGTTTATAAAGAGGATCTGGATACGATTGTAGGCATGATACACACAAAGGATGTACTTCCTCATCTAAATGAAGAGGCCACATTTAATTGGGCTACTTTAGTGAGACCAGCATTTTTTGTACATGAACAAAAAATGATTGAGGACTTGTTACATGAGTTTCAATTGAAAAGAATACACTTTGCCATTGTTGTGGATGAATTTGGCGGGACAAGTGGTATTATTACTTTGGAAGATATTTTAGAAGAAATAGTGGGTGATATTAAAGACGAATTTGATGAAGAAGAATCCACGATAAAAAAAATTGATGAATTTCATTATTTAATTGAAGGGAAAACAACCATTATTGATTTGTGTAATTATTTAAATATTTCCACAAACTATTTTGATAAAGTAAAAGGAGAAAGCGATACAGTTGCTGGTTTATTTTTAGAATTAGCGGGGGTGTTTCCCATATTACAACAGGTTGTAAAATACAATCAATTCAGTTTTACTGTAATTGAAATTAAAAAAAATAGAATCCATAAACTCCAACTTATTATTTCACCTCAACTTGTAGCGTCTGCTGATAATGCATAAAATCATATACATATCATTGGGGTCTTTTTTCTTTTTTATACTAGGTTGCAATAATCCTGTAGTTCCTAAAATAAAAGGACATCCTGCTATGCACTTTCCAGAAAAAAAGTACCAGATTTTTAATGAGCCTGGGTATCCTTACTCATTTGAATATCCTGTATATGCAAAAATTAATCAGGATGTGGATTATTTTGGTGTCTCTAAAAAGAAAGATTATTGGATGGACATAAATTTTCCCGAGAACAATGCCACCTTTAAAGTAACTTATTTACCCATACAGTTAAATCAACTTGAGGACCGTATCAAAGAGGCGTATAAGTTTGTAAACAACCATAATAGCATGGCCAATTCCATGAATGATTCTGCTTTTGTCACCTCCAATGGGGTTTATGGAATATTTTATAAATTAGGCGGCAATGTGGCCACCCCTTATCAGTTTTTTTTGACGGATTCTGCACATCATTTTTTCAGAGGCTCACTTTACTTTGATGCCACCCCAAACGCCGATTCTTTGGCTCCAGTGAATGAGTTCATTTATAAGGACCTTATTCATTTAGTAAATACATTTCGTTGGAAATAATTATATCTTTGCGTAATAATTACAAGTATGATCATTATTGATTCAGTTTTGGTGAGTGATGAGATTGTTGAAGAACAGTTTGTTTGCGATTTGACAAAATGCAAAGGAGGTTGTTGCGAGGATGGAGATGCTGGCGCCCCCTTAGAAACAAAAGAAAAAGAGTATATAAAAGAATTTTATGATATTGTAAAGCCTTACATGACCAAAGAAGGTATTAAAGAAATAGAAGAAGTAGGTAAATTTATGTATGATAGAGAATTTGGATGGGTAACCCCAACTATCAAAGGAAAAATTTGTGCTTATGGCTTTAAGGATGATAAAGGAATTATAAAGTGTGCGTTTGAGCAAGCGTATAACGACGGTAAAATTCCATGGAAAAAACCAATTAGCTGTCATTTATTTCCTATTAAAATTACAAAAAGCAAAGCAGATCCCGGGGTTGAATATTTAAACTACGAGCCTAGAGAAGATTTATGTGCTGCAGCTTGTTCATTAGGTAAAAAATTAAAAGTCCCTGCTTATATATTTTTAAAAGAATCTATTATTAGAAAATATGGGGAAACATTTTTTGAAGCACTAGATGCGTCTGCAAAACATCTTAAAAAGAATAATTAATTATTTACTATGCGCAGTATTTACGCCGATTCGTTTAAGGAAAAAAGTGCAGACAAGGCGTTAGATCTTAGTCATCGTCAAAAAATCAATTTTAACATTGGAAAATACAATGCTATCGTACCTAAGGGAAAAGCTCAATTTGAAGACTTAGAACGGGTAAGGGCAATGGCAAAAAATAAAAAATGGGAAGCAGTTGAACACTTGGATTTATATTTAACGCAGTTTGAAACACAAATCACAAAAAGAGGTGCTAAAGTTTTTTGGGCAGAAGATAGTGAACAAGCCTTAAATTTTATTGGTGAAATATGTGCTCAAAAGCAATGTAAGTCCATTGTAAAAAGCAAGAGCATGGTGACGGAAGAAATTCATTTAAATACCTACTTGGAGTCCATTGGTGTAGAGAGTGTTGAAACAGATTTAGGAGAATACATACAACAAATGGATGGAGAAGCTCCTTATCATATTGTTACTCCTGCAATGCATAAAAGCAAAGAAGATGTTGCTAAATTATTTAATGAAAAATTAGGTACAGATATTAACCTAACACCAGAAGAACTTACTTTGGTGGCTAGGAAAAATTTAAGAGAAAAGTATGCAAATGCTGAGATTGGCATTACAGGGGCTAATTTTATTTTGTCTGATATTGGTGGTATTGCATTAACAGAGAATGAAGGAAATGCAAGATTATCTGTTTCCATGCCAAATACGCATATTGTTATTGTTGGTATTGAAAAAGTAATACCTTCTATCAATGATTTGGGTCTTTTCTGGCCTTTACTTTCCACATTTGGTACTGGTCAGCAAGTAACTGTATACAATAGCATTATAACGGGTCCAAGACAAGCGGGAGAGGTAGATGGTCCTGAAGATATGTATGTGATTTTATTAGACAATGGACGTACCGAATTGTTGGCGAATAAAAAAAGTAGAGAAGCATTGTATTGCATAAGATGTGGAGCTTGTTTAAATACTTGCCCAGTATATAAAAACATTGGTGGACATGCCTATGAGACCACCTATAGTGGTCCTATTGGAAGCGTCATAACTCCTCACTTAAGAGGGATGCATGATTATAAACATTTAAGTTATGCCTCTAGCTTGTGCGGTAGTTGTACAGACGTTTGTCCTGTACGAATTAATTTGCATGAGTTATTGCTGGAAAATAGAAGAGAGTCGGTGATTGCTGGAGAAACCGATTTTAGTGAAAAATTTGCATGGAAAATTTGGAAACGAACTTCTATGAGCAGACGTTTAATGAATCAGGGAAATGCGGCTATTAAAAATTGGATGGTCAATAAAATGTTTAAAGGTTGGACTGCGCAGCGTGCACCCTTATCGTTCTCTAAAAAAACATTTAATCAACTTTGGAAAGAAGCCAATAAGCAATAACTACATTCCGTCTGCATCTGCGACCGCTTCTACGGGATCTTTTTGTTTTTTTAAGCTATTGTTTACAAGATATACGCCAACCAGTGTAGTGATTGTACCAATGACACTACTTAAATTTATTTCTTCCCCTTTTATAAATAAGGAACCTACCCATATTGCTACAATAGGATTAATGTATGCATATAAAGAAGCTATAGCAGGGTGCAAATGTTTCATGCTGTATATAAAAGAAGCGAATGCGAAAATAGAACCTCCAATTACCATATAAATAATCGCGCCCCATGATATTGCTGGAATTTTATGTAAGGGGGTATAATTAGTAAAGAGTAAAGTATAGCAACCCATGCATGCTGCACTAATTAACATTTGCCAACCAATAGAATTGTATGCATTCATGTTTACTTTGTTTCTTGCAATAATAATGGAGCCAATACTCCATGAAATCATAGCAAATAAAGAAAGTGCAATGCCTAGTAAATAATTTGGGTTATGCATGCTTAAGCTATCCTTGTAAAAAATAAAGCCAATTCCCAATAATCCTAATCCTAAACCTATAATAGTGGGTGTTGTTATTTTGATGGCTTTAAAATAAAATCGCTCTATAAGCACCACAGACAATGGGTAAAGGGCTGCAATTAAAGCAGCTAATCCACTTGTTATAAATTGTAGCCCATAAGTTGCTATTCCATTGGCGGAAACAAACATTAAAAAAGCCATTGGGATTAACCATGCAAACTGTTTTGCAGTGGGTAATTTTTCTCCCCTTATTAAAAAGAAAATTACATATATACTGCCTCCGAAAAATTGACGAATACTTGCCAACTCAAATGCGGGTAACCCTGCAATCCCTATTTTGCTAGCCACCCAAGTAGTACCCCAAACAATGCTGGTAACAGTGAGTGCTAAATAAGCTTTATTTTGATTAGACATATAGAGATGGCGTGTGACAATTAGTGTTTAAAATGCCTTAATTGTGTCATCACCATTGCAAGTCCATGTTCAACACAATAAGCTATACTATCCTTGTCTCTCACCGAACCACCTGGTTGTATATAGGCTTCAATCCCTTCTGCATGCGCAATACTTACGCAGTCATTGAAAGGGAAAAATGCATCCGAAGCCAATGCTGCGCCCCTTAAATCAAAATTAAATTGCTTTGCTTTTTCAATGGCATGTCTTAATGCATCTACTCTTGAAGTTTGACCACAACCCTTGCCAACCAATTGTTTATTTTTTATAAGCGCAATGGCATTGCTTTTTAAATGCTTGCAAATAATGTTTCCAAAAATTAAATCTTCTTTTTCTGAAGCGGTACAAGGTCTTGCACCTACTTCGTCCCAGTTGGTAAAATTACCGTTGTCTATGCCTTGTGCTAAGGATCCGTTTAAAATTGATTTTTGTTGAGTTGGCTTAAAACTTACGCCAGTTTTGCTTTGTAAGAGTATTCGGTTCTTTTTAGTTGACAAAATGGTTAAAGCAGCTTCGTCAAAAGAAGGTGCAATTAAAACCTCAAAGAAAATTTCTTGTATGGCTTCTGCAGTTGCTTTATCAACAGTGCCATTGGTTACTAAAACGCCACCAAAAGCACTTTCTGGATCGCCAGCTAATGCAGCAGTCCAACTTTCATAAACCGTATCCCTTTGAGCAACGCCGCAAACATTGGTATGCTTGATAATGGCAAAGCTTGTTTTTGGCAATTCGCTAATTAAGGCAATAGCAGCATCTACGTCTACCAAATTATTGTAGGAAAGTTCTTTACCGTTTAATTGTGTAAACCATTCATCCAGATTCCCATAAAATGTGGCTACCTGGTGTGGGTTTTCACCATAACGCAATACTTTGCCTGTTGTTGGATTAAAATAATTGCTAATGGCAATATCATAATGCATTACTACTTCAAAAGCTTTTGCTGCAAAGACTTTTCGTTGTTCTATGGTAGTAGTACCATTTTGAGCAATTAATAAATTATTTAATTTTTCATAGTCATCTTTTGCAGACAACACCACTAAGTCACGAAAGTTTTTTGCAGCTGCTCTAATCATAGATGGCCCGCCGATATCTATTTTTTCAATAATTAATTTTTCTTCATCTGTATTGCTTAGTGTTTCTTCAAAGGGATATAAGTCTACAATCACTAAGTCTAATTCAGGAATTTTATATTGCGCCATTTCTGACAAATCCTGTGGCTCATATCGTCTTCCTAAGATACCTCCAAAAACGGAGGGATGTAAGGTTTTTACGCGACCTCCTAATATAGATGGATAGCCCGTAACACTTTCGACTGAAACACAGGGGATGCCTAAATCTTCTAAAAATTTTTGAGTACCACCTGTTGAGTAAATGGTAATATTTAACTGGTGTAAGGTTTTTGCTAAGGGCGCTAAGCCGTCTTTGTAGAATACAGAAATGAGGGCTGATTGTATTTTCTTTTCCATAGGCAAAGTTAACGCCTTCCTCATTTTTTTGCTGGGCTCATTTTCCACATAAATCGGCCCTAACTGAATAACTTTATAATATTGTAGCAAACGACAAGCCCTATTATCACAATGAGGTACCTGGGCTTTTTTTGATAAATCCATAAATAGGCATATAGCAGCATTAGATAATACATAAAAACTTGGAATGGCCCCATAGCAATATGAATGGTGGCTGCTTTTGTTTGAATAAACCAATTTTGAATTAGATGATTAAAAAACAAAATGTAACGTTCTATGATCATACCCCAATAAAAAGCCAATTGGGAGGGTAGCAATAGTAAAATAATGAGGCCGTACAATATAATATTGCTTAAGGGTACCATAATAAAATTACTTACCAATACCCAAGCAGCCACTTGATGAAAATGTAAAATCAAGATGGGGAAAGTAGTGATTTGTGCCGCTAAACTAATACAACAGTTGCTCCATAAAAACAGAATTAATGGGTTGTCTATTGGTATGGACTTGTAAATTATTTTATAAAATAAATGAATGCCAATGACTGCTGCATAAGACAATTGGAGTCCTATATTTTCAATTCCACCTACATTTGAAATGAGCAATAAAAAAATACCCCCTGCTATTGAATTTAAAGTAAATTTTGAAAGCATAAAAAATCTACCAAGTAAAAAAAGGGAAAAAAAGACCGATGCTCTTATTATGGAGGGTCCAGCATTGGCAATAAATGTATAGATCCATACTAACAAAAGCAGCGATACAATTTCAAACACCTTAAATAGCTTTTTCTGTGGCAGCAATCCCAGGAGTTTAGACATTGATTTAAATAGGATATCTATATGCATTCCACTTATGGCAATGATATGTATAATGCCCAATTGGGTATAAGCGTTTAACAATGCTTTATTCATATCCATTTTCACGCCAATGAGTAATGCTTGCGCAAATCCATTTGCTTGCTTCGAGGGAATGTTTCTATTTAATTTATCAATAATCCAATTTCTACAATATACAATGCGCATATTGATACTTGTTGGCAATTCAAAGTTTGATTTTTCTATTGCATTCCATTTTAACATCATTCCCCAGCTAAGTAAACACATAAAAACAAAAACCCCCTTTACAAAAGGTGGCGCGTTTAATTTAGTACATAAGAGCATTAAGAATAGCTCAATTGAGATTGTAAAAAATGAAAAAATGGGCGTAGTAAAAGGAATAGGCTTTTGCAAAATTGAAGCTAGCGCAATACCAAGTAATAAATGTAATGTAATAAATACCAATGGATGTGCTGCACGCCAATATTGGTATGTGTTTTGCATTGTTTAAAATAGACAATGTTTAACCTTATATGTTTTCGGAAATTACTTTGATCCGATTAAAAAAACGGCTAGTTTTTTATGCAATTCAGGTTTATTTGCTTTCCAATAAGCTACGGTAGCTGTTTTTATAAATTCATTGGGCGCGGTGATTTCTACTCCAATGCACAATTTTGTTTGGGGATGGCAATATTGTATGATGGCCTCCATAAGTTGATTATTCCTATAAGGCGTTTCAATAAAAAGTTGTGTCGTGCCTTTGCTATTGGCAATGGCTTCTAACTCTTGAATTTTTTTCTTTCGATCGTTGTTATCTATTGGGAGGTAGCCATGAAATTGAAAATTTTGTCCATTCATTCCACTTGCCATAAGTGCTAATAATATAGAAGATGGAGCAGTATAAGGTTTTACCATTGCACCCATAGCTTGCGCCTCCGCTACAAGTATTTGCCCAGGATCAGCAATGCCTGCACATCCTGCTTCGGAAACAATACCAATGTTTTTTCCTTGCAATAAAAGTGATTTAAATATATTTATTTGCGCTGCTTCTACTTTATGTATGGGATGCCAAATATAATTGTCAATAATCATTTCCTTCCAAACCTTTTTAAAAAATCGTCTTGTAGTTTTTTCATTTTCAACAAAAAAAGCATCACATTGCATGATCCATTTTTGCATATCTGCAGGCAAGGCGTCCCATCCTTCTTCATGTAATAACATGGGCAATAAATATACTTTACCTAAACTCATTAAGCGTTGTCTTTAATTTCTTGTGTATTTAAATGCGCAGCAATTAATGCATAAAAAGGAGCTGTAACCCAACCTATAACTGGAATTAAATGCAAAATATAAAACATTAATCCATTCGCAATGGGTAGACCTTTGTGATTACTTACATAGCTTGCGGAGGCAATACTGCTTTTATTTTCAGTAGCAAGTCCATAATCCATCATCGCATACCCAAAATAATAACCTTCCATTAAAATAGTAAAAATGGGTGTAAACCATCCTATTATAGGAATGGTACAAAATAAAATAATGGGGATGAGATAAACGATTTGCCATAACATATTTGTTAAGCTTAGCTTAATGGCGCGAATCATTAATTTAATATATTCCGACCAGTTAAATAAGAATGGTACATTTTGCTGAATGGCTGCAATGCGTAAATGGTGATATGAAAAAACAGGAGCAAATAATATTAGGAAAATAAATTTAAACATTGCAAAATAAAACAGCATCAATGTAAACCATAACCAAAAACTACCCATGGTTATAAAAAATCCAATAATATCACTGTCAATGGTGTCTACCCATGATTTTAACCCTGTCTTTAAAATAATCCATTCAATAAATACACTTGATGTTTGACTAAAGTAGGATATACCCAAAATGAATAGGAATGCATAAATGATACCAGGCAGGATCATCCATCTCCATAAGCGATGCTGTATGATAAATTTGTGTGCTAAAAAAAAGGCACGAACCGAGATGATGAGTTCTTTAAGCAATGAATTGGTTTTAGGATAAAGATACGAAGTCCTAAATTAGGATTGCATTTTGGTTCCATATGCTAAATCACCGGCGTCACCTAATCCAGGAATAATATAGCTATGGTCATTTAAGGTGTCGTCAATGTCTCCACACCAAATAGGTATATTTTTTCCTAAGGCAGCCTCCACCGTTTCAATACCTTTTTTGCTTGCAATAGCAACTACCACATGCAATTCCTTTGGTGTTTGATTTTTAGTAATTGCCTTAATGGTTTCCACTAAGGAAGCGCCTGTTGCCAACATAGGATCGGAAACAATAACCACACGGTTGTTTAAATCTGGGCAACTTAAATATTCAATACTTATTTCAAAACTGCCGTCATCATGGTGTTTTCTGTAAGCAGATATGAATGCATTATCGGCTTTGTCAAAATAGTTTAACATGCCTTGGTGTAAGGGTAGTCCAGCTCTTAATATTGTAGCAAGTACAGGTTGTTCAAACAAAACTTTAGATTGATGGATGCCAAGTGGGGTAGTAGTAGGTATCGTTTTTGTTGCCATTAACTTACTCATTTCGTAAGCGGCTACTTCACCAATGCGTTCCAAATTTCTTCTAAAACGCATTCTATCATTTTGTACATTTACGTCTCTCAATTCTGCTACCCAATTGCTTAGTAAACTATGTTTTTCGCTTAAATGATGAACCATCTTTTCTATTTTTTTTCAAATCTAAGTTTCTTCGAGACAATTTTAAAATAATTTAAATTCATCTCCATCAAATAAGCCCTTATCACTCAATTTTAGATGTGGAATGACCAATAAACCCATAAAACTCAGTGTCATAAATGGCGAGCTAAGTGTACTTCCTAATGACTTTGCCATTTGATCTATTTTGGTGTAAGCTTCCGCAACTTTATAAGGATCCTCGGCACTCATTAAACCAGCTACGGGCAATCCTAATACGGCTTCTTCCAATTCCTTAACACAACTTATGCCCCCTTTTTGAGCAATTACTAAATTGATTGCTTTTACAATACTGGCATCATCAACGCCCACCGCAATAATGTTGTGGCTATCATGTGCTACTGTTGAAGCAATAGCACCATGCTGAAATCCAAAGTTTTTAATAAATGCCATTTTAGGTGGGGCATTATAATAACGATTGTAAACCACCATTTTTAAAACATCTTCTTGGGTATTGGAAACTATTTCATGCTCCTGTGTAGTTGCTTGCATCCATTTGCAATGTGTAATAAGTTGGCCATCTATGGCTTCCATTACAGGTATCAATCCCGACTCGTTTGTAGGATATTGCTTTTCATTGACTTGAATGGATGCTTCATTTATTGGTTGTGCATCAAATTGATTAATAGCCTCCTCCTGCACAAATGGAATCATTGATTTACCGGCTGAGGCAACCAATGCCCCGTTGATATAAGTTTCCTTTACTTTGAAATGCGATAAATCTTCCACCACAATTAAATTAGCAGGATCTCCAATGCGGGCTTGCCCTGTTGGTAATTTATAATGCAATACCGGGTTGATACAGGCTGCTCTTAATACATTAAATACATCTATGCCTTTTGCTACTGCTCTTGCGCACAAAGTATTTATATGCCCTTCTAGTAAACTATCTGGATGTTTGTCGTCACTACATAACATCATCATGTTAGGATGATCGTCTAATAATTCATATAAAGCTTCAAAGTTTTTCGCTGCACTTCCTTCTCTAATTAAAATCTTCATTCCAAAGCTAAGTTTGTCCACCGCTTCTTCTATGGTAAAACATTCATGATCGGTACTAATGCCAGCTTGTATATATTGTTTGGCTTCAGCTCCCATTAAACCTGGCGCATGCCCATCCACAGGTTTCCCTGCCTTATGTGCAGCACTAATTTTTTTCATAACTTCCTCGTCTTTGTATAATACCCCGGGGAAGTTCATCATCTCACTTAAATAATAAATATCCTTGTTGGCTAGTAATTCAGCAACCTCATTGCTATGTATAGCAGCACCTGCGGTTTCAAAAACAGTTGCAGGCACACAACTTGGCGCACCAAAGAAAAAATGAAAAGGCACTTTTTTGCCATTATTAATCATGTAATGCACGCCTTCTACACCACATACATTGGCAATTTCATGAGGGTCACTAATGGTACCAATGGTTCCATGAACAACAGCAAGTCTTGCAAATGAACTTGGTATGAGCATACTACTTTCTATATGCACATGACTATCTATAAAGCCAGGAAGGATAAAATGATTAGGCGCAGTTTCACATGGCGTAATTTTTTCGATGAAACCATTTTGAATTTGTAGTTCGGCTGGAAATATTTTTTTTCCAACAATATCTACATACTGCCCAGAGAGCGTATAGGTTGCCATAAGGTAAGCTTGTATTATAAGTTAAACCAGTAACTGAACTTAAAGATAAGCGCTCTGTTCTTATTTTTAAACAAAGGATCTGTAAAATAATTATCGGTGTAAACCAAGAAAAAGTCACTCATTGGTTTAAATCGGTATTGTAAGCGACTATTA
>CANHIR010000030.1 GCA_947461015.1 Bacteroidota bacterium
ATAAGGATGCAACTAAATATCCGAACGCATATGCTGAATTAAAGAAGAATATTGAAGCCTATATTCCTTTAGATCCAACATTTGCTATTGCAAAAGAAAATGGACAAGATCCATTCTTTGATGTATATATTAGAAGTTTTAAAGACGGGGCAGGTGGATTTAACACAAAAACTTGGAAAGAAGCTGCTGAAAATTTTGAGAACGCAGTTAAATTCAGTGATATCATTTACCAAAATGGTTGGTCAACATCAAAACAGCCTTTTGATACTACCGCACTGATATATGCTGGGTATGGTAACCAAAACGCTGGTAACATAGATCAAACCCTAGTTTATTATAAGAGATTAATGGACGCTAAAGTTGTTACTGCTGAATTATTAGATGTGTATAGATATGTTTTAATTCAATTAACGAATAAAAAAGATAAGGCTGGATTTGAAAAATATTTAGCAATTGCTGAATCGGCTTATCCAACCGAAGGATGGGGAGAGTTCAAAACAGAGTACATTGATAAAAGCTATACCATTGACGAAAAAGTGGCATTATTTGATCAAATTACAAGTAACGGAAAGTTAACAGAAGTAGAATACCAAATGTTTGGAGACATGTTTATGGCTGGCAAAACAGAGGATAATGCAGCAAGTCAGAAATACATTTTAAAAGCAACAGAAGCGTATCAAAAAGCATTTGAAATGAATCCTAAGAATTTTGCGGTTGCCTTTAACATTGGTGTAGGCTATTACAATCAATACATCATATTAGACGAGCAAACCTCAAAGAATATCCGTGCTTTACAAAGTCTAAATGCGAATAAACCAGTAGCGCCTAAGGATCCTAAGAAAAAGGCAGCATTTGATATTGCCTTTAAAGCACAGGTTGATAGCGTTAAAAAATTAAATGTTGCGTTAGACGCGCCACTACAAGAAAATGTAGACAAGGCCATTGAATGGATAACAAAAGCATTTGAAGTAGTTAAGGATAAACCCAATATGGTTAGAGCTGAGAAAAACGTTGCTGGAAGATCGGTTGATTTCTTAGCAAATTTATACTCGTTTAAGCGTGACAAAGCCAGAGGAAAGGATCAAAAAGCAAGTGATGCATACGATGTTCAGTTTAACAACTATGATAAGCTACACGATAAGTATAACAACTAATTTTATACAATGCAATAACCCTCGAGCAATCGGGGGTTATCTTGGAATAATTTATTTAACATAATGTTAATTATAGGTTATTAAATAGAGTTTGAATCTATAGCTATAGTGTTGTAAATGAGGTTGGTATTGATTATCTAAAGAAATATTGCTATTTTGTATATCTAAACGATAAGCATATGAGCAATGGTGTAACAAGGAGGAAATTTGTACAAGATGCTGGGTTAACAACCATGGCATTGGGTTTAAGTCCACAGTTTATTAAGGCACAATCTAGTGCTAAAAAAGATACAGTTAGATTGGGTATTATTGGTACTGGATATCGTGGCCAAAGTCATATCGAAATGCTTATTCAGCGTACGGACACGGTTATCGTTGCCTTTGCTGATCCTGACAAGCAAATGTTGGCGGATGCACAGAAATTATTAAAAGATGCAGGCCGCCCAGCTGCTATTGAATATAGCAATGGAAATGAAAACTTCAAACAACTCTTGCAACGTACTGATATTGATGCAGTTATTATAGCAACACCATGGGAATGGCATATTCCTCAAGCCTTAGAAGCAATAAAGCATGGGATCATACCTGGTGTAGAGGTTTGTGGTGCTATAAAACTTAGTGACTGCTGGGATATTGTCAATGCCAGTGAAAAAGCAGGTGTTCCAGTAATGTGTTTAGAGAATGTATGTTATAGACGTGATGTATTGGCCGTATACAATATGGTACGAAAAGGTATGTTTGGGGAATTATTACATTTACAAGGTGGTTATGAGCATGATTTACGCGGTGTTAAGTTCAATGATGGCAAAACAGCCTATGATTCTGGTGTTGAATTTGGAGAAAAAGGACTTAGTGAGGCTAAATGGAGAACAAATCACTCCTTATATAGAAACGGCGAGCTATATCCAACGCATGGATTAGGACCAGTAGCTATGATGATAGATGCCAATAGAGGTAATCTATTAACAAGGTTATCTTCGGTTGCTACCAAGGCAAGAGGTTTACATAAATATATAGTTAACCACCCACAAGGTGGTGAAAATCACCCAAATGCGAAAATTAAATTTAAATTAGGTGATATCGTGACAACGCAAATCCAGACCTATAATGGAGAGACTATTATATTAACACACGATACCAATTCACCACGTCCTTATAATCTTGGATTCCGTGTTCAAGGAACGCAGGGCTTATGGCAGGATTATAGTTCGGGAGCTTTTAATGCGGGACATATATATATAGAAGGCATTTCCAAAAAGGCACATGTTTGGGAGAACCCAGAGCCCTATTTAAAAGAACATGACCATCCATTATGGAAGCGTTTTGAAAAAGATGCCGTAGGTGCTGGTCATGGTGGTATGGACTTTTTTGTAGAAAATGCATTTATTGAGTGTATTAAAAGAAACGTTCCCTTCCCTATGGACGTGTATGATTTAGCAACCTGGTATGCCATCACTCCCCTTTCCGAAAAGTCAATTGCGGAACAAGGTCAGGTGCAATCTATCCCCGATTTTACAAGAGGGAAATGGAAAAATAGAAAACCAGATTTCGCAATGAACCCAGATTACTAAGCTAGCTGATTATATAATTCTAATAGTCTAATTTGATTGAGGGCCCGAACATAGTTTTGGCCCTCTTTTTGGGCCCCGTAGTATATGTCCATGTTTAGGTGATCGGTCAAAAAACGAAGGGCTTGCATATAAATCATAAACTGCCCAGCAAAGAAAAAATGATCCTTTTCAAAACTGGATAATTCAGCATCCATTGCAAATAGGTATCCTTTTTGAATCGCACTCCATTTATTGGTATCTACCTGAAGTAAATCCAAATTGGCTTCTTCTTCTGTTACATTGCATAAACAGGTTCGGCACATGTCTCCTATATCGCTTATAAAATAACCAGGCATGACCGTATCTAAATCTATGACACAAATGCCCTTTTCAGCTCCATTAGACTGTCTAAAAAGTACATTGCTAATTTTGGTATCATGATGGGTAACCCTTCTTTTTACATCTGAGTGTTGAATAAATTTTTCATATTTCTCCACATAAGGCTGTTGTGCTTTTAAAAAGGAAATGGCAGTAACAGCAGCATTAATCCTATCCTGATTTCCATTTTGTAACGAGTCTAAAAATTGATGATATCGTAAACTTAAATTATGAAAATCAGGCAAGGTGATTTGTAAACGATTGGCATCAAAATTAGAAAGTTGATGAGTAAATGTTCCGAATTGTTTTGCCGCTTCATATGCTTGATTTTCATTTTCTAAAAGGGAAAGTGCATATCCTTCTATCTTTTTAAATGCTCTAAAGTACTTGCCCTCCCACTCTATTAATGTTTTACCATCCAATGTTTTTTCTAAATGGGTAAACAAATAATCTGGTGCCTGATTTGTTAAATAGCTACTCAATGCATTGATATTAAAATCAATGGCAAAGGGATCTTTAAAAATATGATGATTAATGGTTTGAAGGATGTAATCACCATTTAGCGTAGCAACAGCATAAGTGCTATTAATTAGCCCTTGATGTAATTGTGAACTGGCTTTTACTTCCCAACCATATTGTTTAAAAATGTTTTGCATAATTATAAATTAAAAGTACTTAAATAGCCTCAATTTTCGTAAATTCAAATTTCAAATGAAAAGATAATCACATGAGCATCAATCGTAGAAATTTTATCAACCTAAGTAGTTTAGGTATCGCAGGATTTACTTTACAAGGTTTTGTAAATAAATCAAGTGCTAAAGGCATGAAGCCAATTGTAATAGCAACATGGGATGCGGGTATTAACGCAAATAAAGGTGCTTGGGAAGTATTAAGCAAGGGTGGTTCGGCATTAGATGCAGTTGAAAAAGGGGTAATGGTTACAGAGGATGAAATTAGTTGTTGTGTAGGATTAGGTGCAAACCCCGACCGAGACGGACATGTAACTTTGGATGCTTCTATAATGGATCATGAATTTAATTGTGGAAGTGTTGCATTTTTAGAAAGAATAAAACATCCAATTTCGGTTGCTAGAAAAGTAATGGAAAAAACACCGCATGTGATGTTAGTTGGAGCGGGTGCACAACAATTTGCATTAGCCGAAGGGTTTACATTAGAAGCCGATAATTTATCGGAGTCTGCTGATAAAGCCTATAAGCAATGGTTGAAAAAATCTACTTATAAACCAGTGATCAATGTAGAAAGACAAACTACTGCTCAACCAACTAGTCAATTGGATGATAAATTTAAAGCGCCTGCAAGATTAAGTAATGGCGATTGGAATCATGATACCATTGGAATGGTAGCATTAGATGCTAAAGGAAATTTAAGTGGAAGTTGTACAACAAGTGGTGCTGGTTTTAAATTAAGAGGCCGTGTAGGTGATTCTCCAATTATTGGTGCGGGTTTATATGTAGACAATGAAGTTGGTGCGGTGGTAGCAACTGGTCAAGGTGAAGATGTAATTAGAGTTGCAGGATCAAGTGCTGTGGTGGAATTTATGCGTCAAGGAAAATCACCACAAGAAGCTTGTAGATTGGTTGTAGAGAAAGTAAGAAAAATTAAAAAAGAAAAAGCAGCAGATATTCAAGTTTGTTTTATAGCATTAAATAAAAAAGGAGAACATGGTAGTTATGCATTGCACAAAGGTTTTAATTATGCAGTTCAAACAGCCGAAGGACATCAATTAATTGAGTCTCCATTTGTCATGTAAAATATCTTGTAAAATTGAATACCCTCAGGTAATAATTGTTAAAAAATAATGGGAAATAAAATAATTTTAGAAGTTGCCGTTTTTTCGGTTGAAGCTGCATTGTCTGCATTAAATGCAGGTGCTGACCGAATTGAATTTTGTGAAAATCCGAGTGAGGGTGGTACTACCCCATCTTATGGTAGTTTAAAAACACTTATTGGATTAACAAATAAAGCTGTTTACCCAATTATTAGACCAAGAGGAGGAGATTTTTTATATACAGCTGCGGAATATGAATGTATCAAAGCCGATTTGTTGATGGCAAAAGAGTTAGGCTATCGGGGAGCAGTTATTGGATTATTAAATGCCGATGGTACTATTGATGTAGAAAGAACTACTGAATTAGTAAAATTAGCGGCACCTATGGAAATTACATTCCACCGTGCATTTGACAGATGCAATGATCCCATAAAAGGCCTTGAAGATATTATTCAAACTGGTTGTAAAAGAATTTTAACAAGTGGTCAAGTACCCAATGTTGGGGATGCTTTACCACTTGTTAAACAATTGGTTCAAAAAGCCGCTGGTAGAATTATCATATTACCTGGAAGTGGTGTTCGCGCAAATAATTGTAAATCCATTATTAATGAAACGGGTGCTACTGAAATACATAGTTCTGCAAGAAAAGCCAATTCATCTTATATGCAATACAATGCACCTAGTATGAATGAAAACATGATATCAATGGGTGTTGATGAACTTGAGGTTCAAAATATGTTGGCGGCGATAAACTAATAAAATTTAGTACAACATTCTAACACGAATAGTGTGTTTCACGTCTCTTAAAAGTGTAATAGCTTGTTTAGATAATTTAGAATCCACATCCAAAACCACATAACCAATTTCTTCATTGGTTTTTAAATATTGTCCAACGATATTAATCTTATTTTTAGACATCACCGTATTAATAGCACTTAATACCCCTGGTACATTATTGTGAATATGTAAAATGCGATGTGCCCCATCTACTGGTGGTAAACCAATGGGAGGAATAGAAAGAGAACCATTAGAAACACCACGTTCTAAGTATTGATATAATTTAATGCTTACGTCCTCCCCTATATTTTCTTGTGCTTCTTCGGTAGATCCACCAATATGTGGTGTTAAAATAACATTAGATAAACCCTGTAATGGAGTGGTGAATTTGTCGCCATTTTTTTCTGGTTCCCAAGGATAAACGTCAATGGCAGCACCACTAATATGCTTACTTTTTAACGCATCTGCCAATGCATCTAAATCAACCACTTCGCCTCTTGCATAGTTAATTAAAATAGCACCCGTCTTACATTGTTTAATAACTTCTTTGCTAATTAAATTTTTAGTATGACTGGTTTCTGGAACATGGATAGAAATGATATCTGATGTACTTACCAATTCTTTGATTGACTTTGAAGACACTGCATTACCTAAAGGCAATTTAGTTTCAACATCATAAAATTTAACCTTCATACCCATGGCTTCCGCCATGATGCCTGTTTGAGTCCCTATATTACCATAACCAATAATGCCAAGTGTTTTACCTCTTAATTCAAAGCTACCTTTTGCCTCTTTATTCCAAATACCTTCATGTGCAGCTTTATTCTTATCTACAATTTTTCGAATTAACATGATAGAAGCGCCAATGACCAATTCAGCAACACTTCGCGTATTGCTATAAGGTGCATTAAAAACAGCAACTCCTTTTTGTTTGCAAGCTTTAATATCTACTTGATTGGTACCTATACAAAAGCATCCAATGGCTTGTAATTTTTTAGCACTGTCCAATACTTTTTTAGAGATAAATGTTTTAGAACGAATACCTAAAATATGAACATCTTTAATTGCTTTAATTAACTCTTCCTCACTTAAGGCCCCAGCAATTTTTTTTACATCCGTGTAACCTTGATGTTTAAAATATTGAACCGCTTTTTCGCTAATATTTTCTAAAAATAAAATTTTGATTTTATCCTTCGGGTAGCTGGTATGATCTAGATTGCTCATGCAGCAAAGGTAAAAAAATATTCCTTGTAATGGTCATAACAATATAATGTAGGTTGTATCGTTATTAAGCTATGAACCGTCAGATACTTTAAAACTAACAGATGATTGTGCGTAACCTTCTATTATTAGGATTAGTTGTTTTTAGCAGTTCCTGCGGAATAAGTCAGCAAAATAGTTCAAAGCAATCAGATGCTTTGCTAAGCACCATGGATCCTGCATTAAAACATCAATATGCAGATACATTAAAAATCAAATATGACAAGTTACTAGGTAAAGGCTTTAGTGGAGGCTTCTTAATTGCAAAAAACGGAGAAATCATTTTTGAACAATACAGTGGCTATTCCAATTTTGATAAGAAAATTCCCCTAACAGCAGAAACACCCATTCATTTAGCTTCTATTACAAAAACCTTTACAGGTATGGCCATTCTTAAATTATGGGAGCAACAACTAATCAATTTGAATGATCCAATCACAAAATTTTTTCCAAATTTTCCATATACTAATATTACCATTGAACAACTTCTGTCTCATAGAAGTGGGCTCCCTGATTATACCCATTTAATGGATCCTCCGAAATTTAAAACAGTTAAAACAAAGACCAGAAGGGGAAAATGGATAATAAAGTCAGTGAAGGATTTAAGTGCAAAACCTTATAAACAAGGAATTTATACAAACAACGATGTTTTAAATTTTTTGATAGAAAAGCATCCTTCTCCTCAATTTGTACCAAATCAGGTTTTTAAGTATTGCAATACCAACTATGTTATACTTGCTTTAATTATTGAAAACATTACAGGACAGGATTATCCAACTTATATACAAGAACATGTCTTTACTCCATTAAACATGAAAAATACTTTTGTCTTTAATGAAAAAACAAAGGATAGATACCTACCCTCCTATAACGCATCAAATAAGATATTTAATATTGATAAATATGATTATATATATGGAGATAAAAATATATATAGTACTGTCAATGATTTATTATTATGGGATAAAGCCTTGAGAACGGATGCTTTTTTATCACAAAAAACATTGGAATTAGCTTATGCGCCAAAAAGCCCCTTGGAGAAGAACTTTCAAAATTACGGTTATGCTTGGCGAATGACTTTAACTCCTAATCAAGAGAAAATGATATATCATAATGGTTGGTGGCATGGGAACAACACTGTTTTTGCTAGGCTCTTAAAAGAACATATCACCATTATTATTTTAGGGAATAAGACCAATCACAATATTTACAAGGGGAGGCATCTATTTTCAGTTTTTACTGGCAAAGAAGATACGACCAATTTAGAGCAGTAAAGTTGACCAATTTTGCCGTTTTTTGGCCTTTTCACCCTATTTTTGCAAACCTTAATTGAATCTAAACAAATAACTGAATTAAGAAATTCTTATGAAAGATCTTCTATTTTATGCCGTTCCGGCCATGGGTATTGTAGGTTTACTATATACTCTATTGAAATTCAACTGGGTATCTAAACAAGATGCCGGTAATGCTCGAATGAAAGAAATCAGCACTTATATTGCTGAAGGTGCCATGGCTTTCTTGAAAGCTGAGTGGAAAATATTAGGCTATTTTGTGGTAGTTGTTTCCTTATTACTAGGATTTATGGCTTCTAAAAACGAATCAAGCCATTGGAGTATTTCAATTGCATTTGTGATTGGCGCTGTTTTTAGTGCAACTGCTGGTTATATTGGAATGAAAATTGCAACTAAAGCTAACGTTAGAACCGCCGAAGCTGCTAAAACAAGTTTAGCGCGTGCCTTAAAGGTTTCTTTTACTGGTGGTTCAGTAATGGGCTTAGGTGTATCTGGTTTAGCGGTATTAGGATTGGGTGGCTTATTTTTAATTTTAAAACATTTCTTCTCACCTGACGGTGATGCAGAAGGGATGTTAAGAACAATAGAAGTATTAACTGGTTTTTCATTAGGTGCTGAGTCTATTGCATTATTTGCGCGTGTGGGTGGTGGTATCTATACCAAAGCTGCCGACGTTGGTGCAGATTTAGTAGGAAAAGTGGAAGCTGGTATTCCTGAGGATGATCCTCGTAACCCTGCTACCATTGCAGATAACGTGGGTGACAACGTAGGTGACGTTGCCGGTATGGGTGCCGATTTATTCGGTTCTTATGTTGCAACGGTATTGGCTACCATGGTATTGGGTCAAGAAGTAACTGGTTCAAATGGAGCAGTTTTAAATGATGCTTTTGGTGGTTTATCTCCTATCCTATTACCAATGTTAATTGCAGGTATTGGAATTTTATTATCAATAGTAGGTACTTTATTTGTAAGAATAAGTGAAAATGCAGGTTTAAATACAGCAACTGTTCAAAGAGCATTGAACATGGGTAATTATGGTTCTATGATTTTAACCGCTATTGCTTGTTACTTTTTAGTTTCTTATGTTTTACCAGATGAAATGGTACTGCGTGGGTTTGTATTTACTAAAATGGGGGTAATTGGTGCCATAGCAGTAGGATTAGTGGTTGGTACTTTAATGAGTATTATTACGGAGTTTTATACAGCAATGGGTAAGCGTCCTGTTTTAAGTATCATTAAACAATCTAGCACTGGACATGCAACCAACATTATTGGAGGATTAGCCATTGGAATGGAATCAACATTTTATCCAATTTTAGTTTTAGCAGGTGGTATTTATGGTTCTTATGCTTGTGCAGGTTTATATGGAGTTGCTATTGCTGCTGCAGGAATGATGGCTACTACTGGTATGCAATTAGCAATTGATGCATTTGGTCCAATTGCAGATAACGCAGGTGGTATTGCTGAAATGAGTGAGTTACCAGCTGAAATTCGTGAAAAAACAGATATTTTAGATGCAGTTGGTAATACAACTGCTGCAAGTGGTAAAGGTTTTGCCATTGCTTCTGCTGCATTAACTTCATTGGCCTTATTTGCAGCCTTTGTGGGAGTAGCCATGCCAGAAAATCAACATATTGATATATATAAAGCCGATGTATTGGCTGCGTTATTTATAGGCGGAATGATTCCATTTATATTTTCATCCTTGGCTATACGTGCAGTGGGTGAAGCTGCTATGGCCATGGTGGAAGAAGTACGTCGTCAGTTCCGTACCATTCCTGGTATCATGGAAGGTACAGGTAAGCCAGAATATGATAAATGTGTTGCCATTTCTACGGAAGCATCCCTTAAAAAAATGATGTTGCCTGGTGCCATTACAATTGTCTCTCCTATCTTAATTGGTTTTACTTTAGGTCCAGAAGCATTAGGTGGTTTCTTAGCCGGTGCAACAGTGAGTGGCGTATTGATGGGTATTTTCCAAAACAACGCAGGTGGTGCTTGGGATAATGCTAAAAAATCTTTTGAAAAAGGCGTTGAAATTAACGGCGAAATGTTCTATAAGAAATCTGAACCACACAAGGCATCAGTTACTGGAGATACCGTGGGTGATCCATTTAAAGATACTTCAGGTCCATCTATGAACATTTTAATTAAATTGATGTCCATTGTTTCATTGGTCTTAGCCCCTACTTTAGCTAAATTAAATCCTCCAAAGGAAACAGCTAAATATCCATCTATTGTTTTCTCTGTTTACAATACAAATCAATCAGATTCAGTAAATGCAAAAAGTATTTCAGCCGAAGATGCAAAAATTGTAATAGAAAATTTAGAAAAAGATAGTATAGTTAAACCAAATGAAAGATTGATTGTAGATGTTAAAGATGCTAAGTTTACCGTAAATGGTAAGGTTTTATCTGATACCTTAAATGCCAAATACATAAACTTTATTAATAAAAAGAAGAAGAAATAAAGATAACGTAAGTAAGATTTTAACAAGATCCCTCCGAATTTCGGGGGGATTTTTTTTGTTTTTTCAATTCCTTAAAGTAGATTGCTTACGAATATAATCGTAATACTATGAGCAAAGCGTTTAAACCAACTGAAAGTGAATTAGAAATTTTAAGCATTTTATGGGAAAAAGGAAGTGCTACGGTAAGAGATGTACATAATATTATTTTTAAAACAAAAGAAGTTGGATATACCACAACGTTAAAATTAATGCAGATAATGCATGAGAAAGGAATAGTGAATCGTGATGTTTCTTCAAAAACGCATGTATATATTCCCAATTTTGAACAATCAAAAGCACAGGAGCAATATGTTGGGAAAATGATAAAAACACTTTTTAGTGGCAGTACTTCGCAACTAGTAATGCAAGCCTTAGGCAATCATCAAACCAGTAATACCGATTTGAAAGAGATTAAAGATTTAATTGAACAATTAGAGAAAAGAGTAAAGTAATATTGAATTTTTATAATAAAGTTTTTTAATGACTTACTTAACACAAATACCATCCTCTTTATTTAATAATATTTTATGGTTGGGCATTTTATGGGTATTATTTGAATTTGTATCCTATTTTATAAAACCAAGTTCTAAAAATTTATTTTTACTCGCATGTTTTTTACAAATAAGCGCTAGTATTAAATTCATAATAGATATATCTTCAAATAATACGTATTCTATTATTCAGCTTAAGGCTATTTCAACAATTCCGCTAAATTCAACCCATCCCATATTTTTTTGTATTACTGGCATTTATTTTTTAGGGATGCTATTTTACTTATTAAGTTTTGTATACAAATTATCAAACTTAAATAAATTAAAAATTTCAGCTAATTATGAGCAGGAAGCAAATTGGGTAAATTTATTAGAAACTACTTTTAAAATTAACCAACCCATAAGAATTGGAGTTAGCCATAAAATAAATAGTCCAATGGTGTTTGGCTTTTTTGAGCCTATTATTTTATTGCCATTTTCAATTTGTAACCAACTTAGTACTGAACAAATAAAATTAATTTTATTACATGAAATAGCACATGTTTTAAGAAAAGATTACTTTATAAATCTGATCCTTAATTTAACTGAAGTTTTGTTGTGGTTTAATCCATTTAGTTATTTATTTATTAGAAGAATTAACTTATTAAGAGAGTTATCTTGTGACGAATTTGTAGTTGAACATAGCAACGCACCTATCGCCTATTCTAAGGCACTATATCAATTGGCGCACAATGTGCAATCCAGAATGCCGAATCTTGCAATGGGAGCCATTGGAACTATTGAAAGTGATTTACTAACTCGTATTAGAAGTATTAATCAAATAAAAAATACATCAGTTTACCGTTTCAAGTTAATATTAAGTGTTTTTCTTTTTATGTTTATTGGTTTTTTGGGGAGTCTCTTGATAAAGAAATCAACTTATACAAATGCTGAAAAAACCTTAACATTAAATAGTAATCTTAAATATACCTATGTTGTTCATAAATCAAAAAATACAACCCTTAAAGTTGATGTTAAGAAGCCAATGCAAATTAGGAAACCGAATTTAGTTCAAAAAGAGGCCCAATTGGCCGTTAATAAATTAAACAATGAACTGAATGTTTTGGTTAAAAATGATTATGATATACTGTTGGATGAAACCAGGACATGGATAAAACAACATGAAAATCCTATTCAATATGCCAATTATTCCAATTCCAATGACTCCTTAGATAATTTAATTGCTGAAAGATTACTAATGTCATCAATTATTAAAAGCTATCAACTTAAAAAAGCCATTTTAACACAAAAGCTTTCAAAGGCTAAAGACCACAATGAAGCCATCGATTATTTAATGAATAGTAAGGAATGGGATGATATCGTGTCTTACGAAAAATGGGCAAAGGAATTCCTAGGAAGGCATCAACAAAGTAGTAGCTTGCCTACCACCACAACAAAACAACAAATCCAATATTGATAAATTGGGTAAAAATCCAGTTTTATCTTCAAATACTTGCTGATATTTTATTGGATTGGGCAGCTGATGATAATTCTTGGGAAGCCAAGGATCAATTCTTTTTTCTTCTATTTGGTTAGTTTTTACACCCCCCTTCCAATTCGCTTTCAAATTATTATTCACCCAATTATTGGTTTCGAGTAAAAAATCTACCAAAAAAATTGAATTCAAATCAAATAATTGATAAAGTGATGCTTCATAATATTCAAAATATGGGGCCCTTTTATAACTTGAAACAATGGCTTTTAAATGCTGTTTATTCCAATCATTTTTAAAGTCAATTTTAATATCTTGAATGGGTAATCTTTGATCTCGTCCACCGATAATTGGGATTGACAATGATAAAGTGCCTTGCGCAGTAGCAATGATGGTTCGATTCTTGAAACTCATTTTTGTATATGGGCTCCTATTGTCAAAGCATATGTCCTTTTCAATCATTAAGGATTGAATGTATTGAATGGTCCCAAAATATTGTAAATCAGTTATATACATGCTTAACAAAAACTTATGTAAATATATTTTTACATTCTCCAAATACCTATTATTTTTATAAAAATTTATAAAATGCAGTCAATCAAAGTATATATAGTCTCTTTTATCCTTATTTTATCAAGTTGTGCAACCCCTAAAGCTTTTGAAATCAAAGGCGTTAAAAATGTAAAAGTTGAAAAAGCTGGATTTAAAGAGAATATTTTTAATACTCAATTGGAATGCTATAATCCGAACAAATTTAGTGTTGTGCTTAAAAAAATTGATTGTGATGTTTTTGTGAATGATAAAAAACTCACTCATTATTTGTTAGATGGAGAAATAGACATTCCTTCTGAAGCCACTTTTACTTTACCAGCTAGACTAGAAATAGCATTTAAATCTATTTTAGGGTATGGTGTAGATATCATGTTTAACAAACCTTTCAAAATTTCTATTGTTGGAAATGCTACGGTTTCAAAAGGAATGTTTACTAAAACAGTTGCTTTAAATTATACAACTGTGAAAACCTTAAACTTAAAAGAAGCAGTAGTAAGGGATTTAGTTAAAACAATACAGAGTCAGATAAATGAGTAGTATTTATTGATTCCAAGTAGAAGGACTTTCTCTCCATTGCATTAAAGTTTCTTGTGCACTTGCATCCATATCTCCTTTTTCAACTGCTAAGTCAATTAGGCTAGCGTAATTGGTTAATGAATAAAACGGGACACCTGCTTTTTTAAATGCTTCGTCTGCAACGTTAAATCCATAATTAAAAATGGAAACCATACCAACTACTTCTAATCCAGCATTTCTTAACACATCTACCACTTGCAAACTACTTTTACCAGTAGATATTAAATCTTCAATGACTAATATTTTATGGGTATTTTCATATGCGCCTTCTATTTGATTTCCTAATCCATGCTCCTTGGGTTTAGGACGCACATAAATATAAGGAAGCTTTAATTGGTCGGCTGCCATGGCGCCCCATGGAATACCTGCTGTAGCAACACCCGCTAACATGTCTGCACTTTCGAATTTTTCAAAAATGACATTACACATTTCACTCTTTATAAAATC
>CANHIR010000031.1 GCA_947461015.1 Bacteroidota bacterium
TTCTACAATCTGATCCGCTAACACTTCCTTGATTTTTGGCAAGTCCTCCGTAGAGTTAATGCCAAAGTAGTCCATGAAGTTTTTTGATGTGGAATATACCAATGGTTTACCTGGTAATAATTCGTTTCTTCCGCTAATGACTATTAATTCTTTCTCTAATAATTTTTGGATAGAATAATCACTGTTTACACCCCTAATCGCTTCTACTTCTCCTTTTGTAATAGGTTGCTTATAGGCTATAATGGCCAAGGACTCTAAAGCTGCATTGGAAAGACGCTTTAAAAATTTATCGCCGTTTAATTGTGCGATGGTTGTGTGAAATGAAGGCTTAGTTAAAAACTGCCATCCGCCGCCACTTTGCTTTAACTCAAATGGATAGAATTCGGTTGCATATTTTTCCTGAATGCCATTTAAAGCACTCTCCACCTGATCCAAAGTAATGCGCTCTTCTAAAAATCCAAAAGCGTTATTGATTAATTCGGTAACGTCGTTTGCATTCAATGCTTTATCGCTTGCAAATATTAACGCTTCAATATGAGGGATGATTTCACTAATTTCCATAATAGATAGTTCTTATCCGTTTAATGCAGCAGCACCACTTACAATTTCCGTTAACTCGGTTGTAATAGCAGCTTGTCTTGCGCGGTTGTAAGATATTTTCAATGATTTTAATAATTCGTTTGCGTTTTCACTTGCCTTGTCCATTGCTGTCATTCTTGCGCCATGCTCACTTGCGTTGGCATCTAACACTGCTTTAAACAATTGAGTGTTTAAAATTTTTGGCATTAATTCTGCAACCAAAGTTTCTTTTTGAGGTTCAAAAATAAAGTCGGTTTTCTTTTGATTTGCTTTTTTAGCAATCTTAGGAATAGGTAAAAATGCTTCTGCTTTAAACTCTTGCGTAGCAGCATTTTTAAATTCGCTATAAATAATTTCTATAGCATCAAACTCTTTGTTGGCAAAGGCTTCCATAGCTGCTTTTGCTGCAGTTTGCACATTGCTAAAAGTTAATTGCAAAAAGATATCTTTAAAATCTGCGTTGGTATTGTATCCAGACTTTGATAAACTTTCGAACCCTTTTTTTCCAATATTCCAGATGGTAATTTTTTGTGTTGGGTATTTTTCAGCAATGGTTGACTTAGCTAACTTCACCACATTCGCGTTGTAACCACCACACAATCCTCTGTCGGAAGTAATCACAATTAACAACACATTGTTAACCGGACGTGTTTCAGCCAAAGCCAAATTCATGTCACCCTCCAAACTGCCAATAATGTTGCTTAACATATCCTGCAATTTGCGTGCATAAGGTCTCATTTGTGTAATAGCGTCTTGCGCACGACGTAATTTAGCAGCACTTACCATTTTCATGGCTTTCGTAATTTGCTGTGTACTTTGCGTACTTTTTATTCTGTTTCTAACCTCTTTTAATTGACCTGCCATAGCTTTAAATTTTCCTTTCTTTTGGGCGAGCAAAGGTATCATTTTTTTGCCCATTTTCCACTTTTCACCCCTCCCAAGTTAATTTTTGTATTCTAGCGCCCTTAAAATGGCCAAACTGCCCTCAAATCCTTACCTTTGAGACCCTTAATAGGCTTGCCTTTAAAGTTTGGCACGTATATTGAGAATGGTATATTAACACATTTATTTACAAGACATATGTTGAAAATTATTAGTAAGCTTTTCGGCGGATCAAAAAGCGAGAAAGACGTTAAAAAAATACAGCATTTAGTGGGCATTATTAATGGCCATTTTGAAAGCTATAGATCATTGGACAATGACCAATTGAGGGCTAAAACCCCTGAGTTAAAAGCCAGGATCAAAATGCAAATTAAGGAGTTGGATGCAATTATTGAGGCGGAGCAAGTTAAAGCAGATGCATTGACAGAAAGTGATTTAATGGGTAGGGATGCCATATATCAAAACATTGATTCAATTAAAAAGGACCGTGACAAGGAAATTGAGAAAGTGCTTTTGGACATCTTACCAGAAGCTTTTGCGGTGGTAAAAGAGACGGCACGTCGTTTTACTAACAATGAGGAAATGGTGGCAACGGCAACCAGTCTTGATAGAACCTTATCGGTTAAAAAGGAGTATATAGAAATTAAAGGAGACAAATCGGTATTTCAAACAACTTGGAAAGCAGCGGGAACGCCTGTTACATGGAACATGGTGCATTATGATGTTCAATTGCTTGGTGGTATTGTACTTCATCAAGGAAAAATTGCCGAAATGTCAACGGGGGAAGGTAAAACCTTGGTATCTACCTTACCTGCCTATTTGAATGCATTGGCAGCAGAAGGAGTGCATATTGTAACGGTGAACGATTATTTAGCAAAAAGAGATAGTGAGTGGAATGGAACAATATTTGAGTGGTTGGGGTTAACAGTGGATTGTATAGATAAACACCAGCCAAACACCGAAGATCGTCGAAACGCATATAAAGCAGACATCACTTACGGAACCAACAATGAATTTGGATTTGATTATCTAAGAGACAATATGGTGCATACACCTGAAGAAATGGTGCAACGTAAACACCATTATGCGATGGTGGATGAGGTGGATAGTGTATTAATAGATGATGCACGTACGCCTTTGATTATTTCTGGCCCTATTGGAAAACAAACTGGCGAACAACAGTATTTTAATTTAAAACCTAGAATTGAAAAATTAGTTGAAGCGCAAAAAAAAGTAGTAAGCCAATCCTTAATTGAAGCAAAGAAAAAAATAAGCGAAGGCAATGACGATCCTAAAGACGGGGGTCTGGCGCTTTATCGTGCGTTTAGAGGCTTGCCTAAAAACAGCGCGTTGATAAAATTTTTAAGTGAGCCAGGCATTCGCGTTAAAATGCAAAAAGCAGAAAATTATCATTTGGCCGATCAGCAAAGAGAAATGCATCATGTGGATGCTGACTTGTTTTTTTATATAGACGAAAAGAACAATTCAGTGGATCTAACAGAAAAAGGGCTACAATTAATTACAGGTGCTGGAGAAGATCCTAACTTTTTCTTATTGCCTGACATTAGTGTTGCCTTAAATGCAATTGATATTAATGCGGCATTGTCTGCAGAAGAAAAATTGCAACAAAAAGAAGTTATTATTACGGACTATAGTATTAAGGCAGATCGTATACACACTGTGAATCAATTATTGAAAGCATATACTTTATTTGATAAAGATGTTGAATATGTTGTGATTAATGGGGAAGTAAAAATTGTAGATGAACAAACAGGACGTATTATGGAAGGCCGTCGTTACTCCGACGGTTTGCACCAAGCGATTGAAGCAAAAGAAAATGTGAAAATTGAAGAAGCTACACAAACTTATGCCACCATTACCTTGCAAAACTTTTTCAGAATGTACCACAAATTAGGTGGTATGACAGGAACTGCCGAAACAGAAGCGGCAGAATTCTGGAGTATTTATAAATTAGATGTGGTAACAATTCCAACAAATATTCCTGCAATTAGAAAGGACGAACAGGATATGGTATTTAAAACAAAGCGTGAAAAATTCGGTGCTGTTATTGATACCATTGAAACTTTGCGTGAACAAGGCCGACCTTGTTTAGTGGGTACTACTTCGGTGGAAGTGAGTGAATTGTTAAGCAGAATGCTTCGTCAAAAAAATATCCCACACAATGTATTGAATGCGAAGCAACATGCCCGTGAAGCACAAGTGGTTGCAGAAGCAGGTTTAACAGGTGCAGTAACCATTGCAACAAACATGGCAGGTCGTGGAACCGATATTAAATTAAGCCCTGAAGTAAAAGCGGCGGGTGGCTTAGCGATACTTGGTACTGAGCGTCATGAGTCTCGTCGTGTAGACAGACAATTAAGAGGTAGAGCGGGACGTCAGGGTGACCCTGGTTCTTCTCAATTCTTTGTTTCTTTGGAAGACGATTTAATGCGCATGTTTGGAAGTGAGCGTATTGCAAAAGTGATGGACTTTGCAGGTTATAAAGAAGGAGAGGTTATTCAGCATAGTATGATCACTAAGTCTATTGAGCGTGCACAAAAGAAAGTAGAGGAAAATAACTTTGGCGTTAGAAAGCGTTTGTTGGAATATGACGATGTAATGAACAAACAAAGGTCTGTAATTTATAAGAGAAGAAGTCATGCGTTATTTGGAGAAAGACTTGCATTGGACATAGACAATGCGTTTTATCAAGTGATTGAAAATATTATATTTTCCAATAAAGCCACAAATAATTACGAAGACTTTAAATTATCCTTAATTGTAAATGGAGGGTTTGATACAAAAATAACTCCAGAAGATTTTGCTTCAAAAAATGAGCAGGATTTAGCAGAACTGGCATATCAGGAAGCCATTGCACATTATGAGTATAAGAAAAAAGACATTATGCAGGAAAGCATTCCTGTATTCAAGAAAATTAGGGTAGAGCAAGGCGGTCATATTGAAAATGTAATTGTTCCGGTGGGTGATGGCAAAGTAGCTTACAATGTATTGGTGAATTTAGACAAGAATGTTAGTACTGGTGGTCAAACTTTGGCTACGCAAGCCGAAAAATCAATTACCCTTAGTTTAATTGACGACGCATGGAAAGAACATTTGCGTGCCATGGATGATTTAAAACAATCGGTACAGACAGCAACCTATGAACAAAAGGACCCCTTGGTAATTTACAAAATGGAAGCATTTGAGTTGTTCCGTAAAATGGATATTGAAATCAATCATAAACTAGTTCAGTTTTTATGTCATGTACATTTACCAATTGAGCAAGGTGTGAGAGAAGGTCGAGCGCAAAAAACAGATTTATCTAAATTAAGCGCTGGAAGAACTGAGGAAGGCGTTGGAGAAAAGCAATACCATGACCCAAGTGAGCAAAAGCAAACGCCAATATCAGTAGGTCCAAAAATTGGCCGTAACGATCCTTGTCCTTGTGGTAGTGGGAAAAAATACAAATCTTGTCATGGAAAGGATGCCGCTTAATAAATACATAGATCATACCATATTAAAACCAACTTGTTTGGTTTCGGATATTGAAAAGCTATGTGGCGAAGCAAAGCAATATGATTTTGCCGCGGTATGTGTACCGCCTAATTTTGTAAAATTGGCAAAGGAGCTTATTGCAGGAAGTGATGTGAAAGTGGCAACTGTAATAGGTTTTCCATTTGGATACAGCGCAACGGAAGCAAAAATTGCTGAAATTATTTTAGCCATGGTGGACGGCGCCGATGAATTAGATGTAGTAGCCAATATTTCG
The DNA here is from genome assembly GCA_947461015.1 of Bacteroidota bacterium. Taxonomy (GTDB): domain Bacteria; phylum Bacteroidota; class Bacteroidia; order Chitinophagales; family Chitinophagaceae; genus Sediminibacterium. Next base: position 5,231 of record CANHIR010000031.1, read on the forward strand.
GCAATAAAAAATGGAGATTGGCCTGCCATTGCAGATGAAATAAATCACATCATGCCCATTATTCGTTCCAAAGGCAAAACAGTAAAAATAATTATAGAGTCGGGTGTATTAACCAATGATGAAATTATAAAGTGTTGTGATATTTATGGTGTTGCTGGGATTGATTTTTTAAAGACCTCTACGGGCTATGCTGACAAAGGTGCTAGTGTTGAGGCAGTTCAATTATTTCGTAAACATTTACCGGAATCAGTTCACATTAAAGCATCTGGTGGTATCAGAGATTTTACAACTGCGAAACAAATGATAGATGCAGGTGCCACCAGAATTGGATGCAGTGCAGGGGTGGCTATTGTAACAGGGGCCCATACCGAAAATGTAAAAAGCAACTATTAATTGGTAACTTTAATTTAACTCATTTGTACAATCCTATGTTACTAGAAAAAATTAAATCTTTAGCAGCTGCTGGGCAGGATGAAAATATTGCAATACGTAGACACTTGCATGCCAATCCTGAATTAAGTTATCAAGAATTTGAAACTTGTAAATATGTACAAGCACAGTTAACTAAAATAGGAATTCCTTTTACAGTAATTGCAACAACGGGAGTACTAGGAATGATAGAAGGAAAAAATCCAAACAAAAGAGTAATTGCGCTCCGTGCCGACATGGACGCGCTTCCCATAGAAGAAGAAAACGAGGTGGATTACAAATCTAAGAACCCGGGTGTAATGCATGCATGTGGCCATGATGTTCACACCACCATATTATTAGGCGCAGCAAAAATTTTATGGAGTTTGCGTGATGAATTTGAGGGAACCATTAAATTATTATTTCAGCCAGGGGAAGAAAAAAATCCTGGAGGAGCAAGTTATATGATAAAAGATGGTGCCTTGCAAAATCCTGTACCACAGGGTATTATTGGTTTACACGTGCATCCAGGCTTGCCATTTGGAAAATTAAGTTTTAGAAAAGGCAGAGTAATGGCAAGTGCCGATGAATTATATGTTTCTATAAAAGGTCCCGGAGGCCATGCAGCTACACCACATCAAACAATAGACACTGTTTTAGTGGCGGCGCAATTAATTACCAGTTTACAAACCATTATTGCTCGTAATCGCAATCCACAAAATCCATCTGTCTTATCTATCTGTTCTATACATGGTGGTAATACAACCAATGTAATTCCAAGTGAAGTTAAATTGATGGGTACATTCCGAGCCATGGATGAAGTGTGGCGATTTAAAGCACATGAATTAATGTTACAGCAAGCAAAAGGGTTGGCCATTGCAACTGGTGCAGAGATAGATTTTAGAGTAGATGTTGGATATCCTACTGTGGACAACGAACCTGTTATTACCGAAGCTGCTTGGAAATTAGCCAATGCGTATATGGGTACTGAAAATGTGGAAGAAACGGAATTAAGAATGGGTGCCGAGGACTTTGGTTATTATTCTCAAGTAATCCCTGGTTGCTTTTTCCGTTTAGGTGTAAGAAATGAATCCAAGGATGCGATACATAATGTTCATACGCCTGTATTTACAATAGACGAGGATGCCATTGCACATGGAGTAGGCATGATGGCATGGTTGGGGGTGAGCTTATTTAACGACTAGTCTTTTATATATACTATTCGCTAATAATCAATCATTTAGCTTTTCAAACATCCGTTTTTCAATATATTCAGTAGCTTTGTGAAACACTGAAACTAACATTTGTTATAAATCTATTACATGTCTAATAAAGAGAACCTTCGTAAAGATCAAGCACTTGAATATCATGCAAGTGGTCGTCCTGGTAAAATTGAGGTAGTGCCTACCAAAGAAACAAAAACACAAAAGGATTTATCATTGGCTTATAGCCCTGGTGTTGCCATTCCTTGTACCGAAATATTTAACAATCCAGCGGATGTATATAAATACACTGCGAAAGGAAATTTAGTGGGCGTAATTACCAATGGAACAGCGGTTTTGGGCTTAGGTAATATTGGTGCTGAGGCAAGCAAGCCAGTGATGGAAGGGAAGGCGGTACTTTTTAAAATATTTGCTGACATTGATGTTTTTGATATTGAAATAAACGAAACGGATCCAGACAAATTTGTACAAATTGTAAAATCCTTAGAGCCTACTTTTGGCGGAATTAATTTAGAAGATATTAAGGCACCTGAATGTTTTTACATAGAGCAAAAATTAAAACAGGAAATGAATATTCCTGTCATGCACGATGATCAACATGGTACTGCAATTATTAGTAGTGCAGCATTGTTAAATGCATTAGAATTACAGAAAAAGAAAATAGACAAAGCAAAATTCGCGGTAAATGGTGCCGGCGCAGCAGCCATGGCTTGTATCAAATTATATGTTGCTTTAGGCGCACGTTATGAAAACTTTACTTTGTTTGATAAAGATGGCGTATTGCATGAAGGCAGAACCGATTTAGGAGAAGATAGAAAACCATTTGCTGTAAAGTCAATTAATATTACTTTAGCGCAAGCCTTAAAAAATGCGGATGTATTTTTAGGATTGAGTGTTGGCAATGTGGTGACGCCGGAGATGATTGCCTCCATGCCAAAAAACCCAATTGTATTTGCGTTGGCGAATCCCGATCCTGAAATTTCCTATGAAGCTGCAACTGCAGTGCGCAAGGATATTATAATGGCAACGGGCCGTTCCGATTATCCTAACCAAGTTAACAATGTATTGGGCTTTCCATATATTTTTAGAGGGGCTTTGGATGTGCGCGCAAAACAAATTAACGAAGCCATGAAATTGTCTGCAGTGAAGGCTTTAGCCGAATTGGCAAAAACAGCAGTGCCGGATATTGTGAACATGGCTTATAATCAACAAAACCTATGTTTTGGAAATGAATATATTATACCAAAACCTTTGGATCCACGTTTGTTAAGTACACTCGCACCTGCCGTTGCAAAAGCAGCTATGGAATCGGGTGTGGCGCAACTGTCCATTGACAATTGGGATAATTATGTGTTACAATTAAATAAGCGTTTAGGATTAGACAATCAATTAATGCGTATTTTAAGCAACAAAGCTAGACGTGATCCTAAACGTTTGGTTTTTGCGGATGCAGAAAATACAAAAGTGTTGAAAGCAGCAAGTATTGTTTATGATGACGGTATCGCTTATCCAATATTACTGGGCAATGAGACGAGAATTAGAAGTATTGCAGACGCACATAATATTGATATTACCGACATGCCAATTATTGATGTGCGAAGTGATGCAATGGAAACAAAGCGAGAATTTTTTGGATCATTATTGTTTCAAAAAAGACAACGCAAGGGTATAAATAAATATGAGAGTTTAAAATTAATGCGCACCCAAAATTATTTTGGTGCCATGATGGTAGAAACGGGTGAAGCGGATGCAATGTTATCCGGCCTTACCCGAAATTATGCCGATGGCATCAAGCCTGCTTTACAAACCATAGGGGTTGAAGAAGGCGGAAGTAAGATTGCAGGCATGTATTTATTGTTAACCAAAAAAGGCCCATTGTTTTTAGCAGACACAACAGTGAATATTGATCCTACGGCAGAAGAAATTGCCGATATCACTTTACTAGTAGCTAAGGAAGTTCGAAATTTTAATATGATTCCAAGGGTAGCTATGTTAAGTTATTCAAACTTTGGAAGTAGTGATACGCCAGAAGCCAAAAAAATGGCAGAAGCAACCAGAATTGTGAAGCAAAAAAATCCAAACCTAATTGTGGATGGAGAAATGCAAGGGATGCTGGCATTTAACAAAGAAATTTTAAGAGACAATTATCCGTTTAGCGATTTGGTTGACGCAGATGTAAACGTGCTAATCTTCCCTAATTTAACCGCTGGAAATATCTCCTATCATTTGCTAAAAGAAGTGGGTGGCGTGGACATTATTGGTCCTATTTTATTGGGCTTGAAAAAACCTGTGAATGTATTGCAGTTAGGTTCGGATGTAAGAAATATTATTAATATGGCAACTGTTTCTGTAGTGGATGCACAATTAAAAACAAGAATTGATACTGCCGCAGAAGTGGAAAGAACAAGTTGGTGGAAACGAATGAAGAAGCGTAAGCAATAGAAAATCACTAACTTTACGGTATGAATTTTTTCACGCATTTTGGAAAATACCTTTTAATGTTAAAAGGCATGTTCACCAAAACAGACAGTCCTAGGATGTTTTGGAAAGAATACATGAAGCAATGCTATGATATAGGTATTGGTTCTTTGCCTATTGTGGTGATTATCTCTTTTTTCTTGGGAGCAGTAATGACGGTGCAAACGGCAGCTCAATTAGTAAGCCCTTTAGTGCCCTTGTCAACGATAGGAATCATTGTTAGAGACGGTATGATTTTGGAATTTGCTCCCACGGTATTGTGTATCGTTTTAGCTGGAGTAGTGGGTAGTAAAATTGCCAGTGAATTGGGAAATATGCGCACTACAGAACAAATAGATGCCTTGGAGATTGTAGGTATTAATTCAAAAAACTATTTAATTCTTCCAAAAATTTTAGGGGCTTTCACCATGGTGCCTTTATTGGTTGGGATGTCTGCTGTTATTGGTATATGGGGTGGCTATTTAGTAGGTGGTTGGTCAGGCGCCATACCCAATGAAGTATTTTTAAATGGAATTAGAAAAGGATTAAACACAAGTTATATAGGCATTGCTTTTTATAAATCATTAATTTTTGCTTTTATAATAAGTACAGTACCTGCCTATTTTGGATATTACGTAAAAGGGGGCGCGTTGGAAATTGGAAAAGCTGGCACACAATCCGTAGTAGTAAGTTGCATTTTAATTTTAATTGCCGATTATTTAGTAGCAACCATTGCTTTGTAAATAAACTCTATATAATCTTGCCCTTAATTAGTAACTTAGGAGTATAATATTTTACTATGAAAATAAGTTTTCACGGAGCAGCAAGAACCGTTACCGGTTCTAAGCATTTATTACAGTTGGATAACGGAGAAAATTATTTATTGGATTGCGGTATGTTTCAGGGAATGGGTAGAGATACCGATGGATTAAATGCCAATTTTGGTTTTGATGCAACCAAAGTGAATAATGTTATACTATCACATGCGCACATTGATCATACTGGGTTACTTCCTAAATTAGTGAAGGAAGGATTTAAAGGAAATATTTATTGTACTCCTGCAACAAAAGCATTAACGGAGATATTGCTAAAAGATTCAGCCATGATTCAGCGCGATGATGCGAAGTTTGGCAATAAGCGCAGAGCCAAGCAGGGCTTGCCCCCCATTGATCCTTTATATGATTTGGATGATGTTGCTTTAACCCTGCCATTATTAACGGTTGTTGATTATAATGTTCCAACTCCTATTACAAGTAGTGTTGAATTATTGTATACCGATGCAGGGCATATTATTGGAAGTGCTGCAGTAAATTTAAAAATAAAGGAAGGAGGGGAAGTTAAAACCTTAACATTTAGCGGGGATATTGGTAGGTATAGGGATATGATCTTAAGATCCCCTGCAGTTTTCCCCCCTGCCGATTTTGTGATTATTGAAAGTACTTACGGAGATAAATTACATGACTTAATTCACACCACGCCCGATGATTTATTGCATTGGATCCAAACTACCTGCGTTGAGAACAAAGGAAATTTAATCATACCAGCCTTTAGTGTAGGTCGTACCCAGGAAATATTATATGAATTGAATCAATTGTCGCTAGAAAAAAGATTGCCGCATGTGCCCATTTATGTAGATAGTCCTTTAAGTATAGAAGCCACCGAAGTAGTAAAATCTTTTCCTAAATATTTTAATAAAACCATACAAAGGGTATTAGAGGTGGACGATGATCCTTTTGATTTTGAAGGGTTGCGCTATATAAAAACAGTGGAAGAAAGTAAGGCATTGAATGAGGACCTACATCCTAAAGTAATTATTTCCGCTTCTGGCATGGCGGATGCGGGAAGGGTTAAGCATCACATAAAAAACAATATTGAAAATACGAAGTGTGCTATTTTATTAGTGGGTTATTGTGAGCCACACTCTTTAGGCGGACGTTTAATGAATGGACAAAAAGAAGTGCGTATTTATAGCGATACTTATCCTGTTAAAGCAAAAGTAGGTTCTATAAGAAGTATGAGTGCGCATGGTGATTACGAGGATTTAATGCAGTTTTTAGCCTGTCAAAATCCGGATGCAGTTAAGCAATTATTTATTGTTCATGGCGAGGCCGATGTGCAGGATCATTTTGCGGAAAGGCTTAGAAAAAAAGGGTTCAAAGAAGTAATTGTCCCAGAAATGCATGAGACTTTTATGTTGCAATAACCTGTAAGGTTTATTTTCATTAAATTTGCTGGATGAACAAAGCAAATAATCTAATTGAATCCATATTTTACATTTTGTATTTATTGGTGCATTTTGTACCCCCATTTTGGGGTGCCGATGTAATGGGTATCCAATGGTTGTATGTAAGTGCTTTGGATTTATTTGTAATTGGTTATCTTTTTTTAAATCATACACATTTTAAACAAGCCCTTTTCGGCATTTTTAAAAATAAATTTGTCTTAGTTTATCTTGCCTACTTTATATGGGCATTAGGCTCTTATTTTTATGCAATCAATGGTACAGAAGCGATAGTATGCTTGGCTCGATTGGTTACTACGTTTATCCTTTTTATTAATCTTTCAGTGTTGTTTTACAACAAGGATATGCAAATAGTATTTAAGCAAATAAGTTTCATTATTACTTTGGTGGCCATTCTAGATTTTCTAATTATGGCGGGCGTATTTTTTTGGTTTATTAGGTTAATGCCATATGATAGTGCGGTTTTAAAACTTTGTGGCATGAGTTATGGTAACAAAAATATCACGGCTGCAAGCATGCTCATTAATATTCCTTTTATCATTTATTATATAAATCAAAGCAAATTCAAAGGACAGGTGCTGGGCATTACTTCGCTCATATTGGCTATTTTTTCTTTGTTTATCTTAAGTACAAGGTCCACATTTGTGGGCATGTTTTTAATTTTGCTTATTTACATGGTGTATGTATTATTTATACAACAAAAACCAAGTTTTAAGTTGATTGTAACAAAGCTCTCTTATTTTATTTTGCCCATTATTTTTGTTTATTTCACCTCTAACTTATTTATAGATTTCGTTTTAAAATCAAAACAGCAGCCTACCGCGGGGTATGGAAAGGTTTCAAAAAGAATTGGAGACATTTCAATTGAAAAAGGGAGTGATCGTTTGGCTTTCTGGAAAACAGGGATTGATTATGCTGAAAAGCATTTATGGTTAGGTGGGGGTTATGGAAACTGGAAAATAGCATCCCTTCCCTACGAAAAAGAAAGAATAGCAGACTTTGTTGTGCCCTATCACTTACACAATGACTTTATTGAGAATTTTGCCGACTTGGGTTTAATAGGAGGGATATTGTACTTGACTTTATTTGTGCTTGCTTTTTTATTCTTTATAAAAATTTGGTTTAATAAAAAATATGAACAATATAGGTTTGCAACCACTATTTCATTTATGGCAATTACTTGCTATTTTGTGGATGCTTCTTTAAATTTTCCTGTAGAACGTCCTGTAATGCAAGTGATGTTTGCATTTTCTGCAGCATTGTTATTTTCTCCCATTTCCTTCATTAACAAAAAGGCAGCGGAAGACAATGAGGCAATTGTTCCAAAAGTAAAACCTATGGGATGGATGAAGTTTTTTATAGCATCACTAATTGTTTTACTATTAGGCTCCATCGCAATTAATACGCAAGTGTATAGATCCATGCTTTTTCAAATGCATATAATGGGTGACTTGGGCGTAAAACCGGTTTTAAAAATTGACGAGGTTAAAAATTTACCTTCAATTCCTAATTTGTCATTTAATACATTGCCACTTTCCCCTATTTTGGCAAGATATTATATAAGAGAAAGAAGGTTTAATGAAGCGTATCGTTTGTTAAATGCAGATAAAAATGCGAATCCGAGTGTTCATTATAACGACTATGTAATGTCTCAATATTTTGAAGCAATCAAAAACAATGACAGTGCCTATTACTATGCTAAGCAAGCGTTTGAAAATTGGCCGAGAGCAGGCATTTATTTTTACAATTTAATGCCATTGGCTATTCGCAATAGGGATAGTGCCCAAATGAATAAGGCGTTTGCTAGTTTCATCACTTACCGAAATGATCCAACCACTTGGAAATTATATCTTGAAGGAAGAATTAAATTGAAATCCTTTTATGATGTGTATTCAAATAATAAATTGCTAGACAGCGCTATTAAATTATTCCCAAATGATAGCGCCACTTTTATAAAATTACGTTCACGTTAGCATAAGTTGTTGCAGCTAATTGTAAATACAAACATGATATGACCACGGTCATAGTATTACACTCATTCATTTACTAATTTGTACATAAATATTAGTTTATGAAACGCTTATCTGAAAAAGTTGCCATTATAACCGGAGCAGCCGGGGGCATGGGGGCTGTTGAAGCCAAATTATTTGCCAGCGAAGGCGCAAAAGTCATTGCAACGGATTCCAATGAAGAAAAATTAAAAAGCTGGGTGATTGCTGCAAAAGCAGAAGGCTTAGCAATAGAATACATGAAACATAATGTAACTAGTGAATCCGATTGGAAAAAAGTAGCAGACAAGGCAATGCAATTATTTGGTAGACTGGATATTTTAGTGAACAATGCAGGTATTTATCCTGGTTATGTGGATTGTGAAAACACGAGTATTGAATTGTGGGGTAAAGTGCTTTCAATTAATTTAACAGGTCCTTTTATTGGGTGTAAAATATGTATCCCTTATATGCGTATGTCTGGAGGAGGATCTATAGTGAATGTGGCTTCCATAGCTGGAATTGTAGGTGGAAATGGAGCAGCATACAGTTCCTCAAA